>JAEUIB010000016.1 GCA_016795255.1 Planctomycetota bacterium | reverse complement strand
ACCACCAGCGCGAACTGCCGTCGTCGCCGAACTCGACCTCGTTCAGCGGCCACGCGACCGAGTGCGTCACACGTCCGGCGCCGTCGGGGTCGTGCACGGTGCGCTTGCCGTAGAGCGGCCAGACGTGCGCGTTGTCCACGTGCTTTCCGTCGGCGAAGTGCAGGAACGGGAACAGATGCCACGCGTTCTGCGTCGGCGAGACGTTGCGCCAGAACAGCACCAGCAGGTTCAGGAACGACGAACCCTGGCCGTCGTCCTCGGACCAGTACAGCGGCACCAGGTGCGAGCTGCGCGCGTCGCCCTCACGTTCGTGTTGGTACAGCGGCCACGCGACGTCGAGCTTGTGACCGGCGGGCTGTTCGCGCGTCTCGTAGCGGACGATCGGGAACAGGTTGACCTTCTCGTCGACGCCGGTCTTCGGGCCGCTGGCGCACTGCGCGAGCGCCAACGCCATCACGATCGCCATCCGTCGCATCGCCGACTCCTTCACTTCCGGACGAGCCGGACGAGGCGTGCGTGACGCCTCGGACCACTGGGTGAGGAAACGCGTGTGGATCCGCCGGACGGACTCCGGCGCCCTCACTCCGCCGCGGCGGCACGATAGACGTCGAGCGTCGCGCGAGCAGCGGCTTCCCACGTGAACGATCCCGCCCGCGCGTGGCCCGCCGTGACGGCACGGGCGCGCCACGCGTCGTCGGTCGCCGCTCGGCGCAGAGCCGCCGCGATCGCGCCGGCGTCGCGCGCGTCGACCGTCGCGGCAGCGTCCGCGGCGACCTCGGTCGTCACCGGCGCGTCGTGCGCGAGCACCGGCGTGCCGCACGCCATGGCCTCGAGCATGGGCATGCCGAACCCCTCGGTGAGCCCGGGGAACACGAACACGCGAGCTCCGGAGTACAGCGCCGGGAGGTCCGCGTCGGCGATGAACCCGGGGCGCAGGATGCGATCGTGCACCGCGGATCGAGCGATCGCGTCGTCGAGTTCGGCGTGACCGTGCCCTTGTCCGCCGGCGAGGACGAGCGCGGTGTCGCGGAGATCCTTCGCGGCGCTCTCGAACGCGTGGACCAGGGGGATCAGATTCTTGCGCGTCGACAGCAAGCCGACGAACAACACGTAGGCGCGCGGCAGCCCGAGCTTCGCGCGCAGCGCGTCGATCGTCGCCGGATCGGCCGGTCGGAAGCGCGGATCGACGCCGTGGTGGACGACCGCGAAGCGTTCGCGCGGCACGTCGTAGCGTTGGCAGAACGCGTCCCGCGTCGCCGCGGACACGCAGATGATCCGGCGCGCTTCGCGCGCCAGCGTCGCGAACGCGTCGTGCTTCTTCTTGCGGAAGCCGGAGTTCGCGATCGCGTCGAGTTCGACCGCGCCGACGTCGTGCAGCGTCGCGACGCACGGGAACGGAGCGCGCAGCGGGATCCGCGCGTCGAGCCCGTGGAAGACGTCGAGGTCGCCGAGCGCCAGTCGCGGCGCGACGTCGACGAACCAGCGGCGCGTCGCGTTCGCGGCGCGAGGCGCGTACCGGAAGCGCGCGCGCCGCAGCCGCGACAACCGGCAACCGAGCACGAACGAGTGGTCCGCGGCGAGCGGCAGCAGCGCATCCAGCAACGCGACGCCGTAGCGCGCGACGCCGGTGCGTTCGCGCTTCGCCAGGGCCGAGACGTCGATGCCGATGCGCATGGGTGCGGGCCCCGCGTCGGAGGTCGTGGCGATCCCCCGCGCAGCGGGAGGCGTCGTCACGGCCGGATCCACGAGGGGGCCGTTCAGCCGCCCTTCGCCATCGGATTGCCGCAGTGGTTGCACAGCACGTTCGTGGTCTTGATGCCGAGCGAGTCGCGCGTCGCGAGCAGGCGGCGGACTTCCTCGGGCGCCAGCTCCTTCACTTGTCCGAGTTGGCGCGCCATGAACGTGATCTTCGCGTTGTGCTCGATCTGCTCCATCTTCTTGTACGCGTCGAGCAGATCGACCCCGAGCGTGATCGCGCCGTGCCGTTCCATCAGCACCGCGTCGGAGCAGCGGATCAGGTCGCGCAGCGAGTTCGGCAGTTCTTCGGTGCCCGGCGTGCCGTACGGCGCGGTCGGGATCGCGCCGAGCGTCACGACGAGTTCGGGGATCACCGCGGTCATCAGCGAGATGCCGGCGAGCGAGAACGCGACCGCGGTCGGCGGATGCGCGTGGACGACGGCGCGGACGTCCTTGCGCTCGTGGTAGCACGCGACGTGCATCGCCGTTTCGCTCGACGCGCGGCCGCCGTCCATCGGGCGACCGTTGGCGTCGCAGTGGACGACGTTCTCCGGCTGGATCAGGAACTTGATCGTGCCGGCCGGCGTGATGAGGAACGTCCCGTCCTCGAGCCGCGCCGAGATGTTGCCGTCGATCGCGCCGATGTAGCCGCGCTCCCAGCACAGCCGCGCGATCTCGGCGATCTGCTTCTTCAGCAACGGGATGTCTTGCGTTCGCGTCACGCGTGCCCTCCGTCCATGCCCTGTGCGCCTTGCTCGTACGTCGCGCGGCCGTCGATCTCGATCGCGTCGACGACGCCGACGACGACGGTGCGGACCGGCGCACGCGCGTCGCCGACGATCGCGCGTGCGCTGGAGCCTTCTTTGAGGATCAGCACCTTGTCGCCGACTCCGGCGTGCGCGCGATCGATCGCGAGCAACACGCCTTCGGGCGCGGGAGTCCCGTCGACGGGACTCTCCGTGCGCACGAGCAGCAACTTTTGACCGACGTAGAACGCGTGCTGGATCGGCGCGACGACCGTCCCGATGACCGTTCCGACGAGCATCGCGCCTCCGAGCCCCGCGGGCACGAGTCGCGCGCTCGCGCGCGCCGGACTCATGCCCCCGTTCGTTCGATCACGGCTGATAGACCTCGGCGTCCGCCGGGCCACCGCCGACCACGAGCACGGTGCCGTCGTTCAGCTTCGACAGCAGCGGCAGGATGCGCGCCGCCGCCATCGAGCCGGTCGCGGCGATCGTGGCCGGCGCAGCGTAGAGATCGGCGGCCGAAGACGGAGTGAGGTTCACGGTCGGAGTGACCGGATCCAGGATCAGGTCGAACCCGCCGGCGATCAGCGCCTTGCCGCCCGGCAGCGCGACGACGCCCGCGCCGGCGCGCGGCACCGACAGCGTCCCGCCCGACGAGAAGCCGCCGAAGAAGCCCGGCGTGTAGCGCTGGACGTCCGACAGCGTCGTGATGACGATCTGCGTGAGGTCGCCCGAGGTCAGCACCGCCGAGAAGTCGACCGACAGGCCGCCGACGAGCAGCGCCTTGCCGTCCGACAGAGCGACGGCCGAGTGCAGCATGCGCGCGCCGCTGAAGAACTTCGGGATGCCGAAGGTGTTCAGCGTCGGGTTGTACTCGTACGCGGTCGCCGACACCGTCGGGATGTTGACGATCGGCAGCAGCGTCAGCCCGCCGGCGACGAGCACGCCGCCGTTGCTCAGCGTCGTCGCGCTGTGCAGCGCGCGCGGCTCGAGCATGTTCGGGCCGTTCGTGAACGTCTGCGCGATCGGGTCGAAGATCTCGCTGGTCGGCTGGACGCCCGACAGGAACGCGAGGACGTCGGTGACGTCGAACGACGCGAAGCCGCCGGTGATCAGCACCTTGCCGTTCGGCATCAGCGCCGCGGCGTGGCCCGCGCGCTTCGCGTTCATCGTCAGCGTCGTAGTCGTCTGCGTCGCCGGGTCGTAGATCGCGGCCGCATCCGTCGGCTGACCATCGAGGCCGAGACCGCCGGAGAAGAACACGCGGCCATCGGCCAGCGACAGCGACTGCGCGAGCACGCCGACGCCGAACGTCGCGCCGGCGAGTTCGAACTCTTCGACGCGCGGGTCGTACTTCTGCGCGACCGGACCCGAGCCGCCGAGCAGGAGCACCGAGCCATCCGGCTGCGTCGCGAGCACGCCACCGGCGACCGGGAGGTCGGGCGTGTCGAGCGTCGGCTCGAACGTGCCCGGCGTCGCGAACGTGACGCGCACGAGGTTCGACGCCGTGTCGACGACCGGGCCGAGGATCGCCTGGAACGACACCGTCAGGTCCTGCAGGATCGGATCGGCCGGCACCGGAATCGACAGCGACGCAGCGCCTGCGCCGTTCGTCATGCCGGTGAACCCGGGCAGAGCGGCCGACAGATGCGCGTACGTCGGCGCGATCGCCAGCGTGACGTTCGGGTTGACGACGACCTGCTGCTCGACGACGTTGAACAACAGCATGTACGGACGCGACGGATCGCCGTTCATCGTGAACGACGTGACGCCGGGGAGCCCGCCCCCGGACTTGTCGAGCGACAGCGTGCCCGCAGTCGCAAACGTGGACAACACGACGAGAGTGGGGGCGGCGAAAGCAGCGAGCTTCATGCGCGGTCCTTCGGGGTGTCGGGGAGTGGCAGACGACCGGCCGGCGCCGGGCGCTTCGGGCCGAAGGATATCACGCGGCAGCGACTTTCGCCTCGGCACGATTCGGGGCGTGACACGGCCTTCCGCGTCCAGATTTCTTTTCCAGGCCGCAGGATGCGTTGGTATCCATGCGGCGCGTTGGCGACCGGGGCGCATGCTTCGGTGGAAGGCAGAGTTGGGATCTTCGCGCACCGGGCGCTGGGCGTTCCGGACGCGGGCGAGTTCGTTCCCGGGAGCGCGAATCGCGTTCCGCGGGCGCGAAATCCGTCCCAGGACCGATCCTCCTTCCATCGCGGTGAGTGCCGGCGGTCGATCCGTCCGGTTCCTTTCACCCTCTGGAGGGTTACATGATTCGAGCTCTGCGTTTCGGAGCGCTCGCAGGCCTGCTGTTCGCAGCCGGCTGCACGTCCTGGTCGGGCTACAGCGAGCCCGAGGAGATGGTGAAGCGCTTCAGCTTCGAGGCGAACAACTTCCGCATCGTCAAGACCGACCTCAAGGGTCACTCGTCGTGCGCCTACATCTTCCCGTTCCTGTCGGTCGGCGCGTTCGGCATGGGCGGCATCGCGCTCGGCAGCACGGACCTCTACGCGCAGGCGTACAAGGAACTGCGCGCGAACGCCCAGCCGTTCGTCGAGGGCAAGTCGGCTCAACTGCACAACGTCGTGCAGGAGATCTCGATCAACCCGAACTTCTACTTCTACGGCGTCATCCACGTGAACCTGGCGGCGGACGTCGTCGAGTTCACGGGTGAGTACGTCGACTACAAGAACCGCTGAGCGGCGGTCGGATCCGTTCGCACAACGAAACGAATCAGGAGAACAACTCAATGCGTCGATCCATCCTCGCTCTGATCGCACTGGTCGGCCTGGTCGCTCCGGGCTGCTCGTCGTACGTCGGCTGGAACGCCAAGCCCTCGGCCCACACGGAGATCGTCCTCAAGGAGAACGACTTCAAGGCGCTGAAGGGCGGCTACAGCTCGAGCCAGTCGTGCTGGTACGTGTTCGGTCTGATCCCGATCGGGAACCCGAACCTGCTGTCGCGCGCGATGTCGGACGTCCGCGGCCAGGCCAAGCTGGAAAGCAAGGCCGCGCAGCTCGTCAACTACACGCTCGACGACCGCAAGAACTGGTACTTCATCTTCGCCGCGCATCACCAGCTGACGGTGACCGCGGACGCGATCGAGTACACGAAGTAACGAAATCGTGAGAAGTCGACGGGGGCACGCGTTCCGGGATCCGGAGCGCGTGCCCCCGTCGCTTGCACCGGGGAAGGAAGTCGCGCCGTCGCGCCGATTCCGCTGCTAAGGTCACGCGCCCGCTCGCGGTCGCGAGCGGAGTTCGCTCATCCGGGAGTTCCTCGCATGCAGTTCGACGTGGCGCGCGAAGCGCAAGTGGTGACGGCGGATCTGGTGACGGTGTGGCTCGCGCGCGGGGAGCGCGTGGGGCTTGCCACCGAGGTCGGCCAACTCGCGCAAGCGTTGCTCGATCGCGACGAGTGGAAGCCCGACGCGAAGAGCGCGGTGCTGCTGTACGGCGGCAAGGGCGGCAAGCAGCGGCTGTTGCTCGTCGGACTCGGGGCGGCGAAGGACGTCACCGCGGACACGTTGAAGCGCGCCGCCGGCATCACGTGGACGCGGGCGAAGGGCGTGAAGGCGAAGCGCATCGGCGTCGTGACGCGCGGCGTGAAGCTCGCACCGGCCGCCGCCGGCGACGCGATCGCGGAAGGGTTCGTGCTCGCGTCGTACGTCGCGCCGGCTCGCAAGAAGAACGCCGACAAGGCGGCGCCGTCGCCGCGCGTGTCGATCGCCGCCGACAAGAACGCCGCGGCGGTCGAGTCCGCGATCGATCGCGGTCGGATCGTCGCCGAGGCGACGAATCGAGCGCGACGCCTCGGCGACCTGCCCGGCAACGAACTGACGCCGACCGACCTCGCGACGCAGGCCCAGGCGATGGCGAGGGACGCCGGTGTGCGATGCAAGGTCCACCGCGCCGGCGATCTGCGGCGGATGAAGATGGGGGGCATCCTCGGCGTCGGCAAGGGGTCCGCGGAACCGCCGGTGCTGATCGAACTGCACCACGCGCCGAAGCGCTACACGAAGACCGTCTGCATCGTCGGCAAGGGCATCACGTTCGACACCGGCGGCATCTCGATCAAGCCGTCGGCCGGCATGGAGGAGATGAAATACGACATGTGCGGCGGCGCCGCGGTCGTCGGCGCGGTCGAAGCCGCGGCGCGACTGAAGCTGCCGATCCGCGTGATCGGCATCATCGCGTCGGCGGAGAACATGCCTGGATCGCGCGCGCAGAAGCCCGGCGACACGCTGACGACGGCGTCCGGCCACACGGTCGAGGTGATCAACACCGATGCCGAGGGGCGCCTCGTGCTCGCGGACGCGCTCCATCACGCGACGACGTTCGAGCCCGACGCGATCGTCGACCTCGCGACGTTGACCGGTGCGTGCGTCGTCGCGCTCGGTCACGACGCAGCGGGGTTGTTCACGCGCCACGACGCGCTGCGCAAAGCGCTGCAGGATGCGGCGGACGCGGCCGGCGATCCGCTGTGGCCGATGCCGGTGTTCGCGGAGATGGAAGAGGACTTGAAGTCCACCGTCGCCGACTTGAAGAACCTCGGCTCGCGCGAAGGCGGAGCGAGCTGGGCCGCCGTGTTCCTGAAGACGTTCGTCGGCGACGTGCCGTGGGCGCACCTCGACATCGCCGGCACCGCGTGGGGCATGCGCTCGCGCGAGTACCTCGCCAAGGGCGCGACCGGCGCCGGCGTCCGCCTGCTCGTGAAGTGGCTCGAGGGCCTGCGCTGAAGAGCGGGGGACAGGTGCGGGGACACCGGGTGTCCGTCCGGGCACATAGGTGACAGTGCCCGTCCGGGCACATGGGTGACACTTTGATGCGCCACGGTCGCCGACGATGG
>JAEUIB010000007.1 GCA_016795255.1 Planctomycetota bacterium | reverse complement strand
CCCCCGCCTGCCTGGATGCCAGCGCATCCGGCCCAGCGGCCCGAGCGTCAGGTGAGATCGTCTTGATTCACGACCCGCATCCCCTCGCGGATCAGCGTGCGGGCGGCGGAGTCGGCTTCTTCCACGTGCATCGCGATCACGTTGCGGCCCTTGGTCGGCGTCAGCAGCGGATACATGTAGTGCACGTTGATCTCGGCGGACAGCAGCACGCTGAGCAAGCGGCGCAGCTTCACGCCCGGCGGTAGTACGACGCCGAGCAGATCGGTCTCGACGACGTTGTAGCCCTCGGCGACCAGCGCTTCGCGCGCGAGCGTCGGCTTGCACATCACGAGTCGCGCGACCGCGTGGTCGGCGGCTTCGAGGATCGAGATCGCGAGCAGCGTGATGTCGAACCGCTCGAGCACCCGCGTCACCGACAACAGAGCGCCGAGTCGGTTCGGCAGGAACACCGACACCTGTTTGATGCGGTGGTGCGAGTCCTGGTCTTCTGCGATGTCCGCCATGGCCGGGGAGTCTACGGAGCCGGACTCGGAATGCGTACGGGCCGAACGACCGCTTTCACTGCGACGGCGTCGTCTCGCTCGACTTCGGGCGCCGCTCGGTCACGAACAGGCGCACGTTCCACATGTCGTCCGTCGGGTCCTTCACGTTCGCCGCGTCCAGCGTCACTTCGCTGACGGTCAGCAGCTTCGTGTTCGCCTCGATGTTGAACAGGAACCGCGCGACCTTCTGCCGCTCGAAGCCCTGCTTCTCCTGCCCGGGCCGCTTGTTGAACGTGATCTCGTACGACTTGTCGATGAAGCCGCTCGCCTCGCGCGGAGTCTCTTCCTTGTCCTTGCCGAGGTTCGGCGCGAGGTCGAGCCCCGCGTTCTGCGCCTGCGTCTGGAAGTACTCGCCGACGCGCGTCCCGCCCGCGGACTTCACGCGGTACAGGTCGTTCTGCTTCTCGTCCTCGAGGATCCCGAGGTCGGCGGCGAGCGTGTAGGTCTTCCCGAGCTGGACGAACGCCTTGTCCTCGTCCTTGCGGGCCTGGACCAGGAAGTGATCCAGCACGAAGTGCGACGCGGTGCCGATCACGGACAGCCCGAGGGACGCGAAGATCCACACCTTGGCGAAATCGGTGCCGGCCATCTCAGTACTCCCCTTTTTGCGGCTTCGGGAACTTCACCTTCAAACCTTGGAACTGGATGCCGTTCGCCTGCGCCGTGGTCTTCGGACGTTCGATGTTCGCTTCGCCGATTTCAGGGATCGACGCCAGCGCTTCGCGCAAGTCTTCGACGCCCGCCAGTGTCGGCACGAACCCCGAGATCTCGACCGTCCGTTGCGGCTGCGTGCGCACGCCGACTTTGATCTGCGTGATCACGAGTTTCTCGATCGAGCCCATCCTCGGCTTGATCGCGTCGAACGTCTGACGAAGCATGTCGAACGCCGACGGCATGCGCGGGATCGTGCCGCCGCGGCCGAGCTCGCCCATCAACGTGTTCCGCTGCTGATCCATCAGACGCTGCATCTGATCGATCGACTTCGCGCTCGGCTCTTGCAGCGGCTTCGTCCACTTCGCCGCCGTCATCGCCTCTTGGAACTTCTTGCTGACGTACGTGTGGATCTGCGCGATGTGCGAGTTCTGCTTGTTGACGAGGAACGGCTGCACGACGCTCAGCTTCTTGATGTCGTACAGGTTCAGGATCAGCACGAAGAACAGCACGAACGAGCAGAAGTAGACGAGCGGCTCTTTGACCTGGTCGAACTTCTTCGCGTAGCGCGCCTCTTCCTGCCGGAAGTCGACCGCGGTCTCGTCGAACCCCGCGACCTTGTACGCGAGCCCGAGCGCGGTCGCGATCTCGGCCTCGGCCATCGGCACTTCGGCGGCCGGGATCTCGTGCTGGACGCGCGACAGGACGTCGAGCTTCTTCACCGGCGCTTCGCTGAGGAACGACTTCGCGGCCTCCTCGGCGAACCCCGGCATCAAGCTGCCCGGTCCGGTCACGTAGATCGCGTCGAGCTTCCAATCCGTGCGCGACGTCGCGAGCGTCCGGCGCACTTCCTTCTGCATCTTCCCGTAGAAGTCGCCGATGCGGGACAGCGCGAGATCGCGCTCGAGTTCCGACGGCAGTTTCTCGACGTCGGCGCTCTCGCGGCGCGCGGGCACCAGCAGATCGTCGCGATTCGGATCCGGGTTCTGCAGCAGCGCCTGCGCCTTCTCCGCGCCGCCGGAATCGGCGAGGTCGTGAGCGAGGCGCGCCGCGACGTGTTCCGATCCCATGCGGATCGCGCGCGTCAGCACGAGGCGTCCCTTGTGGACGACGAGCACGTTGGTCGTGCGGCGGCCGCAGTCGAGCACGGCGAACGTCTCGTGCTCTTTCGTGTACTCGAGCGCCACCAGCGTGTTGAACATGCCGAGCGCGTCGAGGTCGATCATCATCGGATCGACGCCGATCGACTGCAGCGTCTCGATGCGGTTCAGCAGGTGGTCCTTGCGGGCCGCCATCAGCATCAAGTGGCTCTTGTCCGGCGTTTCCGACAGCTTGTAGAAGCTGACGACGACGTCCTCGATGTCGCAGTTGTGCAGGTGCGACTCGGCCTCGTACTTGATGACCTTGCGCAACTGCTCCATGCCGGTGAACGGCAGGTCGAGATCGCGGAACGTCGTCAGCGACGCGTCCCACGACATGCCGACCGGATCGGTCGCGAAGTCGTGTTCCTTCATCACCGCGCGCAAGCGATCGGCGAACGCGTCGTCGATGAACGCCGACGACGGCGGCTTGCCCGGTTCGGCGACGTCGGCCGACACGAACTTCGTGACCTTCAGCTTCTTGCCCGAGCCCTCGGTCTCGACGATCCGAGCCCGGGCCGTCGTGAGGTCGAGCCCGACGTAGACGCTCATTTGCTTGCCTCTTCCTTGGGTTCCACGGCCGCCGCGGCGTCGCGGTCGAACCGCTCGCGCTGCGCGTCCGTCAGTGCGGCTCGGATCTCGTCCTGCGCACGGGCGCGCGCCGCGACGATCTCGTCCCGCACCTGAAGATCCAACCGCTCGAGCACCGCGAGGATCGCGCGGTCCTCGGCTTCGAGGGCCGCGCGCACCTTGTCCGCCTGAGCGGGGGCGAGATCGTAGTCCTCGATCAGCCGATCGAGATAGGTCCTTTCCGCGTTCGCGGCGGGCGGGCCGGCGACGACGATGCCGAGCCCGAGGCCGGCGAGCAGCGTCAGCACGAATCCAGCCGACAGCACGACTCCGACCTTGTTCATCGCGTGCGGTGGTCCGAGCCGAACAGCCAGCGATGGAGGAACGGCACGAGCGAGTCCTTCGCGGTCGTTTCGTTCGTCCGGCGGAGGTCGTCTTCGATCGATCGCTGGGGCGCCGCCTGGACGTGACCGTTGCGGAACGGCGACCCGCCGACGCCGAGCGCCAGCGTCGCCAGCACCGCGGTGAACACCAGGGCGGCCGCGGCCGCGAACCAACGGACCGGACGCAGCACGCGCAGGTTCAGTCGCTCGCCTTCGCGGACCACCGCGAGGCGTTCGTGGATCCGGCGGTTGAGGTCGATCGGCATCGCGGGGCCGCGCTGCGCACGCAACGCTTCGCGAACCGCCAGCAGCTCGCGCTCGTAGCGCCGCGCCGCCGGGTCGTTCGCGATCGCCGCGTCGACCGCAGCGCGCTGTGCGTCCGACAGGCGTCCGTCCAGCTTCCGTTCGATGTCGCGTTCGAGTGTGTCGTCCATGGTCAGAGCTCGATCTCGCCGAGGATTTCGCGCAATCGCTTGCGCGCCCGATGCAGGCCCGATTCGACGGTCCCGACGGGGACTCCCAAGACCTTCGCGATGTCCTCGTACTGCATGTCCTCGTACTCACGGAGCACGAGGAGCATCCGATGGCGCGGCTTCAGGCGAGTCATCGCCTTCCGCACCTTCTCGGCCAACTCCGCGTCCGCGACCGCGACCCCGGGATCCTTCGAGCCTTCTTGCTCGATCTGATCACCGGCATCGTCGATCGAGACGTGGGGTCCGCGAGCCTTGCGACTCCGATAGATGTCGAACGCCGCGTTGCGCGCGATGCTGATCAGCCAGGTCGAGAACTTCGCCCGGAAATCGAATCGCGGCAGCGCGACCAGGGCTCGCGAGAACGTCTCTTGAGTCACCTCCAGCGCAAGGTCCTCGTCGCGAAGGATGCGAGAGACGATGCGCCAGATGCGCTCCTGGTAGAGGCCCACCAGTGCAGAGAAGGCCTCTTCCGAACCAGCCTTGGCTCGGTCGACGAGTTCCTGATCCTCGTACACGTGACCTTCCATGGCTGAACCACCCCCTTCGATGGAGGATCCGGGTCCGGCTTCCCTCGGTGGTTCAACTTTTCTGCGGGCGGTCATCGACCGCGGCCGCGTCACGCCGGGTCGTTCGGAGTCGGACCGAGCACGTCGTCGAGGTGGTCGAAGATGTGCCCCATCTTGTCCTTCTTCGTCCGCAAGTACTTTTCGTTGCTCGGGTTGGGCTCGGTCTGGATCGGCTCGCGGGCCGCGATCGTCAGGCCGTAACCCTTCATCGCGTGGTACTTGCGGGGGTTGTTCGTCAGCAGGCGCATCTGCCGCACGCCGAGGTCGAGCAGGATCTGGGCGCCCGTGCCGTACTCGCGCACGTCGGGCGGGAAGCCGAGGGCGGTGTTGGCTTCGACCGTGTCGAGCCCCTGCGTCTGCTGCAGGTGGTACGCACGCAGCTTGTTCTCGAGCCCGATCCCGCGGCCTTCCTGCCGCACGTACAGCAGCACGCCCGAGCCGTGCGCGACGATCCGCTCGATCGCCTGCTGCAGTTGCGATCCGCAATCGCACAGCATCGAACCGAGGACGTCGCCGGTCAGGCATTCCGAGTGGACGCGCACGAGCACCGGCGTCGCGATCTCGGGCGTCGGTCCGTCGGCCGGCGGCTGCGGCAGGCCGAGCGTCAGCGCGAGGTGCGCGACGCCGTCGATCCGCGAGCGATAGACGTGCAGGTCGAACGTCGCGCCGAAGCGGGACGGCAACTTCACGGACACCGTGCGCTCGACGAGCTTCTCGTGGCGACGGCGATACGCGATGAGATCGGCGATCGATCCCATCTTGATGCCGTGCGCTTGGCAGAACCGGATCAAGTCCGGCACGCGCGCCATCGTGCCGTCGTCGTTCATGATCTCGCAGATCACGCCGGCCGGCTTCAGGCCGGCGAGTCGCGCGAGATCGACGATGCCTTCGGTCTGTCCCGCGCGGACCAGCGTGCCGCCGTCCTTCGCGCGCAGCGGGAACACGTGGCCCGGGCGCGCGAGATCGGACGGCTTCGCGTCGTCCTTGATCGCGGTCTGGATCGTCCGTGCGCGGTCGGCCGCCGAGATGCCGGTCGTCACGCCGCTGCGCGCTTCGATCGACACCGTGAACGCCGTGCCGAACTTGGACGTGTTCTCGTTCGACTGCAGCGGCAGCTCGAGCTGATCGACGATCTGCGAATCCAGCGCGAGGCAGATCAGCCCGCGCGCGTGCTTCGCCATGAAGTTGATGATCTCCGGCGTCACGAACTGCGCGGCGCAGCAGATGTCGCCCTCGTTCTCGCGATCCTCGTCGTCGACGAGCACGATCATCCGCCCCGAGCGCATCTCCTCGAGCAGCTCGGGAATCGGCCGGAACGGCGAATCCGCGGGCTTCTCGTCGGGGACCTCGAGTTCGTCGCTCACGGGATCACTCCTTCGGATCGTCGTCCGTCACGTCGGGTTCGTCGCCGGCGTCGTCGCCCTCCGGCGGCAGTTCGGTGACCACGGGCTCGTCGGTCAGCGCGCGCGGCGCTTCGCCTTCGGTGTCGTCCTTGACGGTCGGCGCGACGGCGACGACGCGGTCGCCTTCGCGGACCGAGATCAGCTTGACGCCCTGCGCGTTGCGGCCGATCACCGAGATGCCGCCGATCGCGATGCGCACGACCATGCCGTCCTTCGTCATCATCATCAGGTCGTCGCCTTCGCGGACGGCCTTGATCGCGACGACGTCACCGGTGCGTTCGGTGACCTTCATGTTGATGATGCCCTTGCCGCCGCGATTCGTGATCCGGTACTCGCCGAACTCGGTGCGCTTGCCGAGGCCGTTCGCGCCGACCGTCAGCACGTGCGCCGTCGTGTCGACGACGACGAGACCGATGACCTGGTCGTCGCCCTCGGGCCGGATGCCCCAGACGCCGCGCGCGGTGCGACCCATCGGCCGCAGCTTCGACGTCGGGAAGCGGATCGCCAGGCCGGAGCGCGTGCCGAGCATCACTTCGTCGTTGTGACCGACGACCGTGACGCCGACGAGCGCGTCGTCCTCTTTCAGTCCGAGCGCGATGATGCCGCCCATCTTCGGCCGCGAGAACGCGACCAGCGGCGTCATCTTCACCATGCCGGAGCGCGTCGCCATGAACAGGTACCCGCGCGTGAAGTCGCGCACGGGGATCATCGACGTGACCTTCTCGCCTTCGTCGAGGCGCAGCAGGTTCGCGAAGCTGCGGCCCTTGCTCTGGCGCGACAACTGCGGGACCTGGTGCACCTTGACCCAGTGCACCTTGCCGCGATCGGTGAACGCGAGGATCGAGTCGTGGTTCTGCGCGACGAACAGGTGTTCGAGGAAGTCCTCGTCCTTCGAGTCGCCGCCGGTGATGCCGACGCCGCCGCGCCCTTGGCGGCGATACGTGTCGAGCGGCAGGCGTTTCACGTAGCCGGCGTGGCTGACCGTGACGGCCATCGTCTCGTCGGGGATCAGGTCCTCGTCCTCGATCGCGTCGATCGGCGCGACGATCTGCGTGCGGCGCGGGCTCTTGTGCGACGACTTCATGTCGTCGAGGTCGCCGCGGATCAGATCGTCGACCAGACGCTGGTCGGCGAGGATCTTCCGATAGTTGTCGATCTCGACGATGAGGTTCTTGCGCTCCTCCTCGAGCTTGTCGCGCTCGAGACCGGTCAGGCGCTGCAGCTGCATGCGCAGGATCTCGACCGCTTGGATCTCGGAGAGCTGGAACTTCTCCATCAACTGCGCGCGCGCGGTGTCGATGTCCTTCGCCGCGCGGATCGTCCGCACCACTTCGTCGATGTGGTCGACGGCGATGCGCAAGCCTTCGACGATGTGCAGTCGCGCTTCGGCCTTCGCCAGCAGGAAGCGCGTGCGCCGGCGAATGACGTCGCGGCGGTGCTTGATGTAGCAGTCGATCAGTTCCTTCAGCGTCAACGTGCGCGGCCGATCGTCGACCAGCGCGATGTTGATGATCGAGAACGTGCTCTCGAGCTGCGAGAACTTGAAGAGCTGGTTCAGCGTGACGTTCTCGTCCTCGCCCTTCTTCAGCTCGATGACGACGCGCATGCCGTCGCGGTCGGATTCGTCGCGGATGTCGGACACCGCGGGGATGTCGCCGGCCTTCACGTGATCGGCGATCGTCTCGATCAGTTGCGTCTTGTTGAGCTGGTACGGGATCTCCGTGACGATGATCGACTTGCGGCCCTTCTTGTCCTCTTCGATCGCCGTCTTCGCGCGCAGCGTGATCTGGCCGCGGCCCGTCGTGTACGCGTCGTGGATGCCCTTGCGGCCGCAGATCGTCGCTCCGGTCGGGAAGTCCGGGCCCGGCACGATCTCCATCAACTGCTGGATCGTCACGCTCGGCTCGTCGATCACGCGACGGATCGCGTCGCAGATCTCGCCGAGGTTGTGCGGCGGGATCGACGTCGCCATGCCGACCGCGATGCCGTTGCTGCCGTTGCACAGCAGGTTCGGGAAACGGCTCGGCAGGATCGTCGGCTCTTTGCGCGCGCCGTCGTAGTTCGGGACGAAGTCGACGGTGTCCTTCTCGAGGTCGTCGAGCATGTCCGCCGCAGCCTGCGTCATGCGCGCTTCGGTGTAACGCATCGCGGCCGGCGGGTCGCCGTCGACGGAGCCGAAGTTGCCTTGGCCCTGGATCAGCGGCGTGCGCATCGCGAAGTCCTGCGCCATGCGGACGAGCGTCGGATAGACGACGGCTTCACCGTGCGGGTGGTAGTTGCCCGACGTGTCGCCCGCGATCTTCGCGCACTTCCTGTACTTCGCGCGCGGCCCGAGGCCGAGGTCGTTCATCGCGACCAGCACGCGGCGCTGCGACGGCTTCAGGCCATCCCTGACGTCCGGCAGCGCGCGCGAAACGATCACCGACATCGCGTAGGAGAGGTACGACTCCTTCATCTCGTCTTCGATGAGGAGGTTCTCCAGGCGCTCGTTCTGTTCGGTCATTCAGCTGCCGCTCCGCGGGGATCCTGAGGAACCCAGCCATTGTCCGGGCGAAGGCGGGTGCCGACCATTTCTTTCTTGGTCGAATTCCGGCCTTTCTTCTCAGTGTAAGTCGTTTTCCGACATCATTTTGTGGTCGGCTTGCGACCATGTCGCGAGAGCCGCCGCCGCGGCCCGCGTGTCCGGCCGTCTCAGCCAGCGCGGAGCCGTCGACAAGAACGCCCGAAGAGCCGCCTTGTCCCCCTTCGCGTACAGCTCCGCGACCTCGTGCATGTCGCGCAGATCGAGCTTGGCGTCGGCGTCGAGCGTGCGGGACGCCGGCGGCGCGGCGAGCGTCGGCTCGGCGTCGTCGTGCGTGTCGGCGGGCCGGACGTTCAGCGTCTCGGCGACGTCGACCAGCGCGATCGCGACGTCGGGGCGCCGGTTCACGATCGCCCGCGACCAACCGGCGCGCAGCTCGGCGATCGCGGCGCGCGACTCGGACTCGATCCACGTCGTCGCCGCGTCCTCGATCCGCGGCGAGTCGGTCGTCGCGATCGAGTCGGCGTAGCGCGAGGACTCGACGCGCAACGCGACGGCGCGCGGCTGATCGGCGCTCCACCACCGCGCGAGATCGAGCAGCCGGCGGGCCCGCGCGACGTCGCCGCGCTCGAGCGCCAGCGCCGACATCCCCGTCACCGAGTCGAGCGCCGTCCACGTGAGGATGCCGAGCAGCGCCGCGATGGCCGACGCGACGATCCACTTGCGCGTCTTGCTGAGCCGGGTTTCGAACTCGTCCAGCGCCGCTCGATCGCCGTGCTCGAACACGCGCGAGAGGAAGCCGGCGCGGCCTTCGATGCTGAAGTGTCGCTTGCCGTGCGACGCGCGCTCGATGTGCGCGACGCGACCCACCTTTTCCAGCGTGTCGACGAAGCGGCGCGCGTCACCGGTGGCGCGGGCTCCTTCGACGTCGGCTTCGAGCTCGAACCGCCGCGACAGCGGACCGACGCAGACGCGCCAGAACACGAGGAACGCCGGCAATTGGACGAACAGCATCGCCGCGACCGCGGCGTCGTACGCGCCGCCGCTCGCCGATTCGATCGCCGCGCCGAGCGCCGACGACACGGGCAGCAGCACGGCGACGAACACGCCGGTGTAGAGGATCGAGAACGTGGCGTGGTGACGCGTGCCGTGTCCCGCCTCGTGCGCGAACACGTGCCCGATCTCTTCGAGCGTCAGGCGGCGCAGCAACTCTTCCGTGAAGATGACGTAGCGAAAGCGCGGCCACACGCCGAGCAGCGCCGCGTTCAACTGCGGCCGCCGCGTGCGCCAGTACAGGTAGTCGCGGCAGCGGAACCCGATCTTCGCGGCGAACGCCTCGAGTTGCCGGCGCAGCGGCGAGTCGGCCTGCATCGGCTGCATGCCGAGCGCCCACTTCGCGAACATCGGGAACACCGCGAGCAGCGCGCAGAACAGCAGCAGGATCGCGATCGCCGACAGCAGCGGGACGTAGTCGAACCACGTGTCGAGGCGCGTGTCCTGCACGACGTCGAACAGCGCGAGCAGCACGAACATCGGCGCGAGCGGCAACGCGAGCTGGCGCAATTGGTCGAGCACCGTCGCGCGCACGACGCGCATCGTCGCCGGCACGAACCCCGACGCGGTGACGCGCAGCGGGCGCTTCAAGCGCTCGACCTGGACGAGCGTCACGACCAGCAGCAGCAGGAACGGCAGCAGCACGACGACCACGTCGAACACGACGACCGCTTCGAGACCGAGCGGGACCAGGATCTCGGGCCAGCGGAACGCGAGCAGCGCGACGAGGTACAGCGGCAACGGGAGTTGCGCGATCCAGCGCGCGTGGCGGCGTGGCTCGAACGGTCGGCCGACGCGGAATCGGTGGCGGGTGTACCGGAACAAGCCCTCGACGATGCCGATCGGCACGAGACACAACGCGAGGGCCGGGAGTTGCGTCAGCACGTCTCCCGCGGGCAGCGCGGACTCCGCGTACCACTCCTCGAAGAGGAGGGCCGCGAGGACCGCGACGACCGTGGAGAAGATCGGTGCCATCGGCCCTTTGACCTCGCGGTCGACTCAACGTCCAGGTGACGACGGAACTTCCGAAGGAGCCGGCGGTTCCGGGCGCTCGACGCACTGACCGGCGAGCGCTCCGCAGACGACCGCGAACAGTGCGTAGACGAACAGGAGTCCCATTGCCTCGCGGCGCAGGTGCTTCGACTTCCGTGCCGTCGGCAACGCGTCGTCCCGTTCCGTCGTCGCGCCGGTCATCGGCTCCGCCTCCGCAAGCGCAGGCGGATCATAAGTCCGAGCACCAGCACCGCCAGCGCGTACGGAATCGGGCGACCGACGACGTTCATGCCGATCAGTGCCGCGACCGCGGACAGCATCAACGCGGCGAACGCGCGGTTTTGCAGCGACGCCGGGAACTTGCCGTCGTCGCTGGTGCAGAACGCGAGGCCCTCGAGCCGCTCGAAGAAGAACGAGCCGAACAGCACCGCGAACCCCGTCCCGAGCACGACGTGCTGCAGCCCGGCGACGAACCCGGGTCCCCGCCCGAACGCCGCCAGCGCCGCCAGACCGACGAGCACGGTGAGGTGGACCGGAACCGTCACGTGCGCGTGGAACGCCTTCTGCGCGCCGGTTCGGAACGCATCTGCATCGAGGATCGGCAGCGCCTCGACGAGGCGCGGACCGCGTTGGGACTCCGAGAACAGCACGAACGTCTGCGCGACGACGAGGTACATCGACGCGCCGTAGACCGAGATCAGCAGCGGAGCGAACCCCGCTCCGTCTTTCGCGAGCAGCACGATCGCCGCGAACGGAAACGCGAACAGCGGGAAGACGCGAGCTCGGAACGTGCGGTCCCGGGCGAGGTTCGCCCGCGTGAACTCGTAGCCGGCGCGTTCGGCGTCGGCGACGCCGAGGCGAACGAACCGCGCGAGCGGACCGTCTCCGCCGCCGCCTCGCCGCTCGTCGGTCGTGCGCCGCGCCCGCGCCAACGCCAGCGCGGCGACGATCAACGCGATCATCGCGACGACGGCCGCTGCGGACGCCGACCACGCGCCGCCGTCCGCGCAGAAGCGGGCGAACGACAACGGCGGCAACACGTGCATGACACCGGACGCTCTGGCCGCGGCGTCGAGGTCGGGCGCCGCGAACAACAGCGCGAACAGGCCGACCGCGACCACGAGGCGGATCGGCCCTTCCCATTCCTCGAGCTTGCGCACGCCCAGGAAGCGCAGCAGCACCGCACGGAGGAACGTCGCCACGGCCAATCCGGTCAGCGACGCGGCCGTCGCGGCGAGGAACGCCCGGCCGGCCGCCAGTGGGCCGACGACGACGGCGGTGATCATGATCGCGGGCAGCGCGACGTTCAGCGTGCCGACGAGCAACTCCGCTCCGAGCACCAAGCCGCGCGCCGCCGCGAACGTCCACGCGGCGATCGGCAGCGGCTCGAGCACGCCGCGATCCGCGGCCGTCGCGTCGAGTTCACGCGCTTCGAAGAACGTCCGCACCGCGGACCAGACGAGACACGCCGCGCTCATCAGCACGTACGTCTCGAACGGCGAGCGCTCCTGTGCGAGCAGCAGGAAGATCAGTGTCGACACGGTCAGCGTCGTCGCGGCCGCCGGCACCGGCGATGCGGCATCGTCGCCGTCGCCCAAGAGACGGCGCTCGAGGAACCGTCGCGTGACGAGCCCGAGAGCGCTCACGCGTCCAACGCCGCGAGCAGCGTGTTCGCGATCGCGGTCGGGTCGGCGTCCGCGGCCACGCTGCGGAAGACTTCCTCGAGCGACGTGCCGCGCGTCGTCGCTCGCAGCTCCGCGATCGATCCGTGAGCGACGGTCTTGCCCTTGCTGAGGATCATCGCGCGATCGCAGACGCGTTCGACGACGTCGAGCACGTGCGAGCAGTACAGGATCGCCGTACCGCGACTCGCGAAGCCGCGCAGGACTTCCTTCAGCACGAGCGCCGCCTGCGCGTCGAGGCCCGACAACGGTTCGTCGAGCACCAGCACCGGCGGTCTATGCAGCAACGCGAGCGCGAGTCCGACGCGCTGACGCATGCCCTTCGAGAAGCTGCGCACCGGCTCGTCGGCCCACGCCGCGAGGCCGAGCGCTTCGAGCAGCGCGACGCCTCGCCGCTTCGCGACGCCCTCGTCCATGCGCCGCACGCGGGCGACGAAGTCGAGATGCTCGTTCGGTGTCAGCCCCTCGTACAGCGCCACGAGTTCGGGCAAGTACCCGACGGCCGCGCGCGCGGCGACCGGATCGCGGGCGACATCGATGCCGGCGACGCGAGCGGTCCCCGACGACGGATGCATCAGCCCGAGCAGGATCCGCACCGTGGTCGACTTGCCGGCGCCGTTCGGTCCGAGGTATCCGAAGACCTCACCGGGACGCACGTGGAACGACACGTCGTCGAGCGCGACGAGGTCGCCGTAACGATGTCCGAGATGCTCGACTTCGATCGTCACGACGCGCCTCCCGCGATCTCGGCGGCCCGTTGGAAGCGCGGTTCGTACGCCATTTCCAGCAGACGCTTCACGCGATCCTGGATCGGCGGATGCGTCGCGAACAGCGATCCGCGATCACCGCCGAGACGCAGAGGGTTCGCGATGTAGAGATGTTGGGTCGCTCGATTCGCGACCTCGAGCGGCTCGGGATCGCCCGCGATCTTCTGCAGAGCCCGCGCGAGCGCCGCGGGGTTGCGCGTGAACTCGGCGGCGCTCGCATCGGCGAGGTACTCGCGCTGGCGGGAGATCGCCATGCGCAACGCGAGTGCGGCGATCGGCGCGACCAACGCGAACACGATCGCGATGACCATCAGGATCGCTTGGGCTTGATTGCCCTTGCCGCCTCCGCGCGAGCGACGCCCCGAGAACCGCAACGACCGCAGGAACAGATCCGAGACGAGCGCGATCGCGCCGACCAGCACGCCGACGAGCATCGCGTAGCGGATGTCGAAGTTGCGCACGTGCCCGATCTCGTGCGCCATGACGCCTTGGAGTTCGTCGCGATCGAGCTTCTCGAGCAGGCCGGTCGTGATCGCGACCGCGGCGTGCTCGGGGTCGCGTCCGGTCGCGAACGCGTTCGGCTGCCCGTCCTCGATCAAGTACACGCGCGGCATGCGCGGCAGCCCCGACGCGATCTTCATCTCCTCGACGACGTTCCACAGTTGCGGGTGATCGGTGCGCTGGATCTCCTTCGCACCGGAGATCGTCAGCAGGATCGCCGAACCGCCGAACCACGCGACGAGGAACGCGACGACGCCGACGACCACGGCGATCGCGACGCCGGCTTCCCAGGAACCGTAGGCCCCGCCGAGCACGCCGAGGAACGCGGCGAGCAGCACGAGCAACAGGATCAACAGCGCGGTCGATCTGCGCTTGTTGCTCGCGATCTGCTGGAAGAGGTCCATCGCGTTCGCCGCGGATCGCGGCGCGTGCCGATCAGAACTGGACCTTCACCGGCTCGCGCTCGGCGGCGTTCTCGACCTCGAAGAACTCCATGCGCTCGAAGTTGAACATCCCCGCGATGATGTTGGTCGGGATGCTCTCGACCTTCGTGTTGTAGCGCATGACGGAGTCGTTGTAGAACTGCCGCGCGAACGCGATCTTGTTCTCCGTCGACGCCAGTTCTTCCTGCAGCGACATCATGTTGGTGTTGGCCTTCAGCTCTGGATAGTTCTCGGCCACCGCCATGAAGCGCGTCAGCAGTCCCGACAGCGCGTTCTCCGCCTTGATCGAGTCGTGGATGTTCGTGGCGGCGACGGCGCCGGAGCGCGCCTTCGCGATGCCCTCGAGCAGCTCGCGCTCGTGCTTCATGTATCCCTTCGCGGTCTCGACCAGGTTCGGGATCAGATCGTGCCTTCGCTTCAGTTGCACGTCGATCTGCGACCACGCGTTCTTGCCCTGATTGCGCATCGCGACGAGGCCGTTGTACGCCCCCATCAGCATCAACAGGATCAGGACGAGCACGCCACCGGCGATCAGGAGAGGCATCATCGGAAGGAACCCTCACCAACAGGACGAGGGTCAGAGAGTAGGCTCGCCGGCCGGGTGAAGGAAGGGGTGGGGATTCGGGCGAACGTAGCGAACGTATGGAGGAGCCTGCCGGCTCCGGGAGGATTCGGACGATGATTCCACGAACCCGTCGAGCAGTCTGCGTTCTCGCTCTCGCGGTCGGCGTCTCCGTCGGTGCCGCGCAGCGACACGCCGCCGCGCAGATCGAGTTGCCCGCGTTTCCGAGCGAGCGGCGTGCGACCGTCGGCATACCGCATGCCGTGACCGCAGGTGACCTCGACGCCGATGGTCGATTGGACGCCGTCGTCGGTTACGCGACTCCCGGTCGACTCGAGGTCTTCCGCGGCGATGGATTCGGGCATCTCGAGTCCGTCGACGTGAATGCTCCCGGTCAGTTCGTCGACGATCTCTTCCTCGTCGACATGAACTTGGACGGGCATCTCGACGCGGTCTTCTTCACGGAAGGCCCGAGTCAGATCCGCGTCTTCCGCGGCGATGGCACCTGCGATCTCGTTCCGTCGGCGACGATCAACGTAGCGAGCTTGAGCGGCATCGCCGTCGGCGATGTGAGCGGAGACGGACGCCCGGACGTGGTCGCCAGCTCGTGGGCGACGCCGAACGTGCGGGTCTACGTGGCCAACGCCAATGGGACGTTCCAAACACCGACGCTCGTGCCCGTGCCCGGAACGCAGTCGAGCGTGGCCCTCTCGGATGCGAACGGAGATGCCGAGCTCGACATCCTCGCGCTGATCTCGGGCTCGCAGACTCAGCAGAAGGGCGCGTACCTGGTCCCCGGTCTCGGTGGAGGCTCGTTCGGAAGCGCGTCGTGGATCGGTCCGACCGCGTCGTTGGGTGCGAATCCGTCGCGGATCGGCGCCGCGGACATCGATCGGAACGGAATCGTCGACGTGGTGTACGACGTCGACCTGTCGATCCGCGTACTGCTCGGGACCGGTGGGGGTTCGTTCCAGGCTCCGATCGTCGTCGCGGGAACGGGCGGTGCGGCGTCGCGCTTTCGGGTCGAAGACTTCGACGGAGATGGTTGGGACGATCTTCTGACGTGCCGACAAAGCGGCCTCTCGTTCGGGTTCGCAGCTGGGTCGGGGACGGGCTCGTTCGCGCCGTCCAAGTCGCTTCCAGCCAGCGGGCCGCAGAATGACTTCGATGTCGCCGACATGAACGGCGACCTCGTGCAGGATCTCGTCGTCGCCGATTACGAGAATCGCATCGTCGGGATCTCGTTGGGTGATGGCGCCGGCGGGTTCGTACATCCGACGAGCGACCCCATCGCCACCCTCACGTCAACGGCCGTCACGGACACGAATGGCGACGGCGCCGTGGATGTGCTCGTCGCCGACGCTTCGATGCAACTCCATACGTACCTGGGCGACGGCGCGGGTTCGTTCGTTCCCTCGTTCGTGGCTGCGATGAACACGTCGACGTTCTTCCTGTTGCATGGCGACGTCGATTCGGACGGACAGATCGACATGCTGAACGTCGCCTCCGGCGGAGGTGTTCCTCTCGAGATTCTGCACGGCCTGGGGACCGGAGCTTTCTCGAGTTCGGGCCTGGCGCCGATCACCGGCGTACCGACGATCGGAGCGATGGACCTCGGCGATGCCGACGCCGACGGTGATCTCGATCTCTACGTCTCCGAACCGAGCTCCAAGCGGATCATGCTGCTGACGAACGACGGGACCGCTTCGTTCACCGCGACCGGCGCCGTGCCGTTCGTGGTCGGGCCGTTCGCATGGACGCCGCAGGTGATCGCACGCGACACCGATGCCGACGGAGACGACGACGCCCTGTCGCTGAACGGACCGTCGAACTCGTACTCGGTCGTCACCAGCAACGGTACCGGCTCGATCGCGATGACCCAGACCGTCCCCACCGGCGTGCGTATGCAGTCCGGCTCGTTCGACGACGTCGATCAGGACGGCCTCGACGATCTGGTCGTGACCAACAACCTCCTGCAGCTGGCCGTCTTCCGCGGTCAGCCGGGCAGCACGTTCGCGGCGCCCATCGTGTCGGCGATCGATGGGCAGACGCGAGTCCTTCGACCGATGACCGATGTGAATGGCGATGGATTCCTCGACGCGCTCGGAATCCGGATCGGGCTGTCCATCGCCCACCTCGAGCTGATGCTCGGGGACGCCGCGTTGACGTTCGCGACGGATCGCCTGTTCTGCCTGCACGCGAAGCCATCGATCGGCATCGTCACCGACCTCGAGGGCGATGGAGCATCCGAGATTCTGGTCGTCGGCCCTACGCCCTTCGGCTCGGGAGCCTACGGGATCACTCTCTACGACGACGCTTGCTTCGGCGCGGTCGGAACCCACGGGTACGGCTGCTCGAACGGAGTCGACGGTGCGCCTCGACTGGCGGTCACCGGTTGTCCACGCGCGGGTGCCGCCGCGGTGCTGCGGATCGACGCCGCCACGTCACACTCGGTCGCGATCCTCGGGTTCGGGCTCGTTCCGGCGAACCAACCCGTCGGGGGCGGATGTTCGCTCCTCATCGCGCCGCTGTTCCCGTCGACGATCGCCGTCGGCTTGACCGGTGGCAAGTTGGAGCGGCCGCTGCATGTCCCGTCGATCGCGTCCGACCTCACGGTGGAGATGCAAGCCTTCCTCCCGGACGCGAGTGCGGCCGCAGGCTTCGTCACGACCAACGCGTTGACGATCGTCGTCGATTGAGTGACCGTGCGACGACCCGTGGGACTCACGGTCTCATGGGTTCGGTCGTGAACTTGGCGAACGGACTCCAGCAGCTCGCCGCATTCACTCGACCGTGGTCCACAGCGCGTCGCGCAAGCGATTCGCGATCTCGTTCGTCGCCGACGTCGGCTTGCCCTGGATCTTGACCGTGCGCCAGAACTGATCGTCCACCTGCAAGACGGTCAGTTCGAAGCGGAATCCCTTCGACTCGACCATGTCGCCGGTCGCGATCCACGCCAGTCGGCCGTTGCGTTCGAACGTGGGCTGTTTCCGCGCATTGGAATCGAAGCGGAACTCCGCGGCGGTCGCGTCCATGAACGCGTCGACGTACTCCACCAACGAGAACTGCGGAGCGGCTTCGTGCGAGAACACCACCGCCGCTTGGTCGAGCGGCTCGCTGAACAGGAAGACGTCGTTCCCGACCTCGTCCTTCGAGACCGATTACGTCCAAAAGCCGTCGATCATCGTGTCCAGGCGGGTCGCCGCGTTACGCCACGCTTGCGGAGGCGCGTCTCCTCGCGACCGCAGGACCCGCACGGCCGACACGATGTCGGTGGCGCCGACTTGCAGCGTGATCAAGCTGAAGACGACGAGGTAGAGCACGATCGCCGACGCGACGCGCAGCACACCGACGGATTCGCCGAGGACGCGCGTGCGCAGGCCCTCGTCGTAGGTCGCCGGCTTGCGCGCCTTCAATCGCCCGTACTGGCGCAGCATCGCGATCAGCGTGATCAACGGAATGCCGAGCCCGAACCCGCTGACCCACACGCGGAGGTTCCGCTTCGCGTAGGCGGCGACCGAGAGTCGCGCTCCGGTCGCGTCGACCACGCGGATGCGGAGCAACGCTTTGCCGATCGTGCTCTTGAACACACCGTAGATCGCGGCGTCGATCGCCAACGAGATCAGGATCGCCATCATTCCCACGGTTTGCTGGACGAGCCGTGAGTCGAAATCGATCTTGCTCACGTCGACGAGGCCGAGCGCCGCGATGGCCGCGTACATCGTCAGGCCGGCCCCGACCGTGCAGTCCAGCGAGCGCGCCAGATACCGTCGCCACGGCCCCGCGAAGGGTCCCGATTCCGTGACCTCGACGTTGGATCGCGGTGGCGAGAACGGATCGTTCGAAACGGACGACGTGGGCGACGACTCTTCCGCGGACGCGTTCGACATCGGATCTCCCTGCTTCGACGTTCCCGAGACCGTCGTGGCCGCGACGCGGTCGCGAACCGCGCGTGCTCCGTCCCCGCTCGTGAACTTCGATGTGGCTTGTGCTCGGGGCCTTTCCTCGGCCGAGGACGATATCGACGGACCTCTGCGTTCGCACCCGAGCGTCCGCAGGGAATTCCCGATCGCCGATTCCGATCAGCCGCCGAGCGTCCAATGCGCGCCGTTCGTCAGCGCGAGGTGGTAGAAGCCGCTCGCGCCCGCATCGACGTAGCCCGCTTGGAGGTAGACCTCGGCTCCGCACAGTGCCGGGTCGGACGGCAGGCCGATCGGCAGCAGCAGCGCACCCGTGGGACCGATGCTCGGCAGCACGATCGTCAGGATCGGCGACACCCACAACGTCCCGCCGTCGAACGGAATCGCCGCGGGCTGCGCTCCGGCAAACACGACGACGGGCCCCGCGAGCGGAGTCGCGCCGGTGATCGCGAGGAGCGTCGACTTGCCGAGTCGCGGTTCGCCGAACGTGTCGAGCATCGGCACTCCGACGCTGCCGGCCTTCCCGCTGCCGTACTTGCTCGAGCTCGCCGCCAGCGCACCGCACGTGTTCGTGCGCAGATGGGGTTCAGTGGCGCCGACCGCGCGAACCGTCCGCCATCGACTCGCGGCCATGTACGGAATCGAGGTGCGGTCGTACGTGATGCGCGATCGCCAATGCACCGCGGTCGCCGCCGCCGGGATCGTCGCGTTCACGGCAACGTCGATTCCCGCCGTGCCCGTGTCCACCGGAGCACTCGACACGAGTCCGCTGCCGTCGAACGCGACCGCCTGCGGTTTCGCTTCGACGTGCGTGACGACGTCCGCTCGCCCGAACGGCGTCTTCAGCCGCCGGTGCGCGACGAACGACGACGCCGGCATCGCTCCGCGCAGAGCGATCGGGATCGACGAGCTCGGTCGCATCTGCCGCAGGATCTGACTCGCTCCGACCGCGCCGTTGCCGACGTACTTGAACACGGCACCCACGCTCGAACCGACGATGTGAGCCGCCGGCGCACCGACGACGAGCTCGGGATCGCCGTCGCCGTCGAGGTCGCCCGCGCTCGCGACCGCAGCACCGAACTCGGAGTTCGCGTCGGAGCTCGTGATGCTCCAAGCCGCCGTCGATCCGAGACCGCCGACGGAACCGCGGTAGAGGAAGGCCGCGCCTTCGCCGACACCTACGCCGACGTAGTGCGGAGCGCCGACGACGACGTCGCTCGTGCCGTCTCCGTCGGTGTCGTCCGCGCTGGCCACGCTCGCGCCGAAGTTCGCGCCGGCCACGTTCGACTCGGCGATCCAGCCGGCGATCGGATTCGTGCCGGTGCTCGAGCCGTGGAACGCGTACGCGCGGCCTTCGCCGGCCGAGCCGTTCGAGTCGAGATCGGCCCCGACGACGACGTCGGAGTACCCATCGGCGTCGACGTCGCCGACTCCGGCGACCGCAGTGCCGAATCGCGCGGCCGCGTGGTCGCACTGCAGGACGGTCGCCGCGGCGAGCTCGGTTCCACCGAGGCCGCCGCGATGGACGAACGCCGCGCCTTCGTCGAGCTGGCCCGCGTCGAAGAACGGCGCGCCGACGATCACGTCGGAGAATCCATCGCGGTCGACGTCGCCGGCCGCGGCGACCCGGAAGCCGAAAGACGCATTCGCCTGGTCCGCGTCGAGGATGCGGGCCGGTTCGAATCCGAGCCCGAACTCCGAACCGAGATAGAGGAACGCGGCGCCCTCGCCGGCTTCGCCGAGATCGGCGGACGGTGCGCCGACGATGAGGTCCGCGAACCCGTCCGCGTTGACGTCACCGGCCGCGGCGACGCTCGTGCCGAATCCGCTGGACGCGGTGCCGAACGCGAACCACGACGGCGTGACGCCGAGTCCCGACGCGGAGCCGTGATGGACGAACACCGCGCCTTCTTCGCCCGGTCCGTTCACGTACCCGGGTGCGCCGATCGCGACGTCGTCGTAGCCGTCGCCGTTCACGTCGCCGATGCCGGCGACCGCCGCGCCGAACCGCGCGAACGCCTGATCGCCTTCCAACTGCCACCACGGATGGAGGAACGTCGAACCCGGCTGTCCGTACGACACCATGACGAGCCCTTGCTCGGTCTGCGGGTTGGTGTGCGACGGCGCGCCGATGATCAGGTCGGACAGACCGTCGCCGTTCACGTCCCCCGCGTTCGCGATCGATGCACCGAACTTCGAACCGGCGATCCACCCGGACGTGCCCCAGTTCGAGATCGCGACCGGATCGAGCGCGAAGCCGCGGAACACGTACGCCGAGCCCGAGCCTCCGAGCGGAGCTCCCACGATCACGTCGGATCGCCCGTCGCCGTCGACGTCGCCCGCAGTCGCGACGCAGTCGCCGACGTTCTGGCTGACGCCGGGGATGGTCGCGGAGATCCACGTCGCCGTGATCGACAAGCCATCCACCGAACCGCAATGGACGAACGCACGCCCTTGGCCGATCTTCGGCGCACCGACGACGACGTCCCCGTGTCCGTCGCCGTTGACGTCGCCCGCGGTTGCGACCGAGGTGCCGTAGAACGCCGACGCTTGGTCTCCCCGCCCGCTCCACGCGACGGTCGTGACGAGGCCGGACGACGATCCGCGGTGGACGAATGCCATGCCTTCGTCGACGTGGACGAAGTCGAACGCCGGCGCACCGAGGACGACCTCGGCGTATCCGTCGGCGTCGGTGTCCCCGGCCGTGGACACGGCCGCGCCCAACAGCGCTCCGGCCTGATTCGATTGGCGCGTCCACTTCGGCATCGGACTCGAGACGGCGGCCGAGCCGTGGACGACGTACACCTGACCTTCGTCGCTCTCGCCGTCGTCGAACCCCGGTGCTCCGAGCACGAGATCGGCGAAGCCGTCGCCGTTCACGTCGCCGGCCGTGCTCACCGCCGCGCCGAGGTTCGCGAACGCTTGGTTGCTCTCCCACGTCCACTTCGCGGTCGTCGACAATCCGGCGGCGGATCCGTGGAACGTCGACGCGCGGCCTTCGGCGACTTGGCCGAAGGACGCGTTCATCGCTCCGACGATCACGTCCGAGAACCCATCGGCGTCGACGTCCCCGGCGAACGACACGCTGCGCCCGAACAACGCGCCGGCCTGCTCGCCCTCGACGATCCATGCGGGCGTCGGCGCGAGGCCCGCGGCGGACCCGAGATCGACGAACGCCGCACCCTCGCCGACCTGGCCGTTCTGGAACAACTGCGACCCGACGATGA
>JAEUIB010000885.1 GCA_016795255.1 Planctomycetota bacterium | reverse complement strand
CCTCGCGCTGCTCGCCTCCGGCATGCACTGGTTGCGCGGCTTGCTGGAGGACGACGCGACGTTCCGGCCGCTGCTGCGCCACTCGATCGCCTGCGCGATCGCCAGCGAACCGCTCGGCCGCGACAGCGGCATCGTCGATCCTTTGATGGCGTACACGCTCGGCCTGCTGCATCACGTCGGGGACTTCGCCGTCCACGCGCGACGCGACGAACACGGATTCGAGCCCGACGACAGCGTTCGCTGCCCGTCGAAGATGGCCGTCGAACTGCTGAAGAAGGCCAGCGCCCCGCAGATCTTCCGCCAAGCGATCGTCGAGTTCGAGACGTTCGCGCCCGACGACTTCGAGCGGATGTGCATCGAAGCCAAGCTGCTCGCCGCGGCCGACTATGCCGTGACCCGGCTCGGTTACGCACCGCCGTCGACGTGCCCGTCGTCCCGCTTCGAGGGACCGCGCGTCGTCGAGATGGCGGACACGATCCTGCGCAATCGGCGACGCCTGTGTGCGTCGATCGAGGACGCGCTCTCCGTCGTGTCCGAGGTCGAGGAGCGCGCCGCCGCGGCGATCGCTCAAGCGAAGAGCGTCACCGACGCCGTGACGCCGATGCACGCGTCGGCGCTCGACGCGACGCACGGCGTGTCGGTCCGCGATCTCGGGCCGCTGCCGGTGTTGTTCGCGCGCATCACCGACGGGATCGACATGGAAGCGGTCGAGGTCGCCCTGACCGGCGGCTTGGTCGAGGAACTCGGGTTCTCGCGCGCGTACTTCCTGCGCGTGAAGCCCGACAAATCGCAGATCGCCGGCGGGATCCTGTGCTCGCGCGGCAACGTCCCGCTGCCGTTGAACAGCTTCCACATGCCGGTCCAGCACCTGCCGCATCCGCTGCGACGCGCGCTGGACGGCGGCCACCCGGTCCAATTGCCGGGCACGCTGCGCGAACTCGAGTTCCTGCTCGGCGAACGCGCTCACGCGACGGCGTACGTGCCGGTGCTCGCCGGCGACGAGACGCTCGGCCTGCTCGCCGTCGAGATCGAGTCCGGTCAGATCGTGTCGCTGGACCTGCTGGCCGCGATCGCGTCGCACGTCGGACTCGCGATGCGCTCGACGACGCTCGTCCGACTGTCGACCGAAGCGACGACCGACCAGCTCACCGGGCTGAAGAACCGCCGCGGGATCCTCGAACACTTCGATCGCGCGCTGGCGCTGCCGCAGGAACAGGTCGGCAAGCTCGGCATCGCTCTGATCGACTGCGACCACCTGAAGAAGGTCAACGACAACTTCGGGCACCTGATGGGCGACGAGTTCGTGCGTCGCATCTCCGAAGTCGTCCGCAACACGCTGCGCACCGACGACGAGCTCGGCCGCTACGGCGGCGACGAGTTCCTCGCCGTGCTGCCCGACGTGTCGCCGGAAGCGCTGCACACGATCCTCGAACGCTGTCGCGCACGCGTCGACGACGAAGGCATGAAGTCGACCGACGGACTGCTGCTGTCGATCAGCGTCGGCGGCGTCGCCCAGGAGGGGCGCAACCTGACGCGCGAGGACCTGCTGAAGCTCGCCGACTCGGCGCTGTACCGCGCGAAGGAGCGCGGCCGCAACTCCGTCGAGGTCGTGCGCGCCGACGGATCGAGCACCTCTCCGTCCTGATCGCGGACCGCGGTACCCTGCTCGCCCCATGGTGAGCCGGCTCAAACAACTCGTCCTGCTGCCGCTGCCGATCCTGGCACTGCCGTTGTTCCTGTTCGGTACGTCGCGGACCGACGACGGCCCGTTCCGCGCCGACCACCCGACGCGCGTGCGCAAGCTCGTCATCTGCTCGCCGCAGTGGGAGGGCATCCGGTTCGAGTTCGAGGACGCGTTCCGTCGCCACATGCACGCGCGCGACGGCTCGGACGTCGAGTTCACCTGGTACGACCAGGGCGGCGGCACGAAGATCCTGCGCTGGATCGAAGAGCAGTTCGCGCAGCGGCCCGACGGGATCGACGCCGACCTGATGTTCGGCGGCGGCACCGACCCGTACGACACGCTGAAGAAGAAGGGGCTGCTCGCGCGCTACGACCCGTCGCCGGAGGAGCTCGACGGGGTGCCCGCGGAGCTCGCCGGCTTCCCGATCCTCGACCCGGACCGCACGTGGTTCGGCACCTGCCTGACGTCGTTCGGGATCATGGTGAATCGACGCGTGTTCGAGCTCGTGCCGGAGTTGCGCGGGCTCGATCCGAAGACGTGGGAGGACCTGTGCGATCCGCGGCTGCACGGTTGGGTCGGCGGCGCCGATCCGCGCGGCTCGTCGTCGTACCACACCGTCTACGAGATCCTGTTGCAGGCGCACGGCTTCGCGCACGGGTTCGAAGTCATCCGCCTGATGAGCGGCAACACGACGTCGTTCACGAAGTTCTCGGCGGAGGTGCCGAAGATCTGCGCCGTCGGTCAGACGGCGTGTGCGCCGGCGATCGATCAGTACGCGCTGGCGCAGATCGATCGCGTCGGCGACGCGGTCGTCTCGTTCCGCGTGCCGGACCATCTCTCGCTCGTGAATCCCGACGCGCTCGGCATCCTGAAGGGCGCGAAGAACCGCGAGACGGCCGAGCTGTTCGTCGACTTCATGCTGTCGGCGGAGGCCGCGCGGCTGTGGATGCTGCGCCGCGGCGAGGACGGCGGTCCGCGGCGGTACACGCTGAATCGCCTCGCGATCCGCCCGGCGACGTACGCCGAGACGAAGGGCCGGACGAACCTGCTCGAGGACCCGTTCCAGCGGCCGCTGTCGATCCGCTACGACTACGCGCGCGCGTCCGAGCGGTGGACGATCCTGAACGACGCCCTCGGCGCGCTGGTCATCGACACGCACCGTGAGCTGGCGGCGGCCGTCGAGGCGTACCACGGCCTGACCGGCGAGACGAAGCGCCAGGCGGCGGAGCTGCTGTTCGCCAACCCGTTCACCGAGGACGAACTCGGCGCGATGGCCGGACGCGAGTGGAAGGAAGAGAAGATGCGCGAGACCCTGCGGGCGCAGTGGCTCGAATTCGCGCGTGAACGGTACGGTGCCGTCGTGACGTTGGCGCGACTGCGAGCCGCCGACGGATCGACCGAGGACGAACCCCGATGACTGCAGTCTCGATCCAGAACCTGACGGTCCGCTACGACACCGGAGCGCTCGTGCTCGACGGCGTGTCGCTCGAGATCGGGCACGGCGAGTTCTTCTTCCTGCTCGGACCGTCGGGTTGCGGCAAGACCACGCTGCTGCGGTCGGTCGCCGGCTTCGTCGAGCCGACGAAGGGCTCGATCCAATTCGACGGCCGCGATCTGACGCGCGTGCCGGCCGAGAAGCGCGACTGCGGCATGGTGTTCCAGAACTACGCGCTGTGGCCGCACATGACGGTCGAGCAGAACGTCGCGTTCGGGCTCGACGTGCGCAAGGTCGGCAAGGACGAGAAGGCGCGCCGCGTCCGCGAGGCGCTCGAACTCGTGCGCATGGAATCGTTCGCGGATCGCCATCCGAATCGGTTGTCCGGCGGTCAGCAGCAGCGCGTCGCGCTGGCGCGCGCGCTCGTCGTCGAGCCGGCGGTGCTGCTGCTCGACGAGCCGTTGTCGAACCTCGACGCCGCGCTGCGCCTCGAGCTGCGCGTCGAGATCCGCGAGATCCAGCGCCGCACGAAGCGGACGGCGATGTACGTGACGCACGATCGCGCCGAAGCGCTCGCGCTCGCCGACCGCATCGCCGTGCTGCGCGGCGGTCACGTCGAGCAGTTGGGTGCGCCGCGCGAGCTGTACGACGAACCGGCCACGCCGTTCATCGCCGGCTTCGTCGGCGACGTCAACACGTTGGCGGGACACGTCGTCGCCGCCGACGCGAACGGCGTCGTGGTCTCCGGCGAGTTCGGCACCGTCCGCGGTCGCGTCACCGCGCGCGGTGCGCGCTTCCAGCCGAGCGCGACGGTGAACGTGCTCGTCCGGCCGGAGCGCCTGCGCGTCGTCGCCGATCTGCCGCCCGGCCAGAACGCGTTGCGCGGCCGCGTGACGCGCGTCACGTTCCTCGGCGAATTGCTGCAGCACGACGTCGAGGTCGGCGGTGGTGCGGTCGTCCGCGTGCTCTCGCTCGGCGGTTCGCCGAGTTTCCCCGAAGGCTCGACGGTGACGCTCGTCGTCGACGACGCCCTCGTGTTCCCGACCTGACGCGACGACCGGCGTCCCGCGTCCGTCGCCCGCTCGAACGTTCCTCCGGAGATCCACCATGAGCGCTTTCGAAGAGATCGATCCGCAAGAAGCCCATCGCCGCATGACGGCCGATCCGTCGATCGCGTACCTCGACGTCCGGACGGTCGAAGAGTTCGCGGAGGGCCACGCGAAGAGCGCCGTCAACGTGCCGATCGCCGTGTTCGGCTGCGCGGGCATGGAGATGAACGACGACTTCGTCCGCGTCGTGGCGGCGAAGTTCGCGAAGGACGCGCCGCTCGTCGTCGGCTGCAAGATGGGCGGTCGCTCGCGACGTGCGTGCGAAGTGCTGGCCGGTGCGGGGTTCACGAAGCTGTCGAACATCGACGGCGGCTTCGGCGGGAATCCCGGCTCCGCGAAGGACAGCGCGCGCAAGGGCTGGCAGCGTGCGGGCCTGCCGGTCACGACGACCCCGGCGCCGGGCGCCACCTACGCGGAGCTGAAGCGGGACGCGCGCTGACGCGCGGTCGCTCGTTCGTGCCGTTCATGCGGGTGCGCGGAAGCAGCGTTTGGGCCATCGTGATCGCCGCGTTCTTCGCGGTGTTCCTGGTGTTCCCGGTCGGGCACGTCCTGGCCGGGGCGTTCGTCGTCGACGGCAAGTTCTCGTTCGAGGCGTTCACGCTCGCGTTCCAGAACCCGGTGCTCGTCGAGTCGATCCAGAACTCGTTCGCGGTGTCCGGCATCGTGATGGTCGCCTGCACCGTGCTGGCGTTCCCGCTGGCGCTGTTGTTCGTCAACCGCGAGTTCCGCGGCAAGGGCGTGTTCCAAGCTCTGCTGCTCGGCGCGCTGGTGTTGCCGCCGTTCGTCGCGTCGATCGGGTTTCGGCAACTGTTCGCGCGGTTCGGCTCGGTCAACCTCGCGCTGCTCGAGCTCGGCTGGATCGATCGACCGATCGACTTCCTCGGCGCGCATCCGCTCGCGGGCGTGATCGCGCTCGAGACGCTCCACCTGTTCCCGATCCTGTTCCTGAACCTGCTGGCGACGCTCGCGAACGTCGACCCGTCGCTGGTGGAAGCCGCCGCATCGTCGGGCGCGAGCCGCTGGCGCGTGTTCCGCAAGGTGACGTTCCCGCTGGTGCTGCCCGGTTGGTTCGCCGGCGCGATCGTCGTCTTCATCTTCGCGCTGACCGATCTCGGGACGCCGATCGTGTTCGACGCGCGGAACCTCGTCGCCGTGCAGATCTTCGAGCGCGCGAGCGAAGGCAGTCGCGAACCGGTCGCCTACGCGCTGGTCGTGATGGTGCTGGTGCTGACGCTCGTGCTGTTCGGGCTCGGCCGCTACGCGGTCGCGCGCCATTCCGGCGCCCAGGCGTCGAAAGGCACGGTCGCCAGCCGCACGCGCCCGTTGTCACGCGGCGAAGCGTTGTGGGTGGTCCCGCTGCTGATCCTGCTGGTCGTCGCGACGCTGCTGCCGCACCTGTCGATCCTGCTGGTGTCGATCTCGGACCACTGGTTCTTCTCGGCGCTGCCGCAGGAAGTCACCGCGCGGCACTACGGGCGGCTCGCGACCGATCCGATCGCGTACCTCGGCGTCAAGAACTCGCTGATCTACGCGAGCCTGTCGACGCTCGTCGACCTCGTGCTCGGCGTCGCGATCGCGTGGCTGTCGGTGCGCAAGCGGACGAAGACCGGGTTCCTGCTCGACGCGATGGCGATGCTGCCGTTGGCGCTGCCCGGCATCGTGCTGGCGTTCGGCTACGCGAACGGGTTCACGTCGCCGATGCTCGACGGCCTGCCGGCGCCGGTGCGCGCGTTCTTCGCGTCGCCGACGGTGTTGCTGGTGTTCGGGTACGCCGTGCGCCG
>JAEUIB010000878.1 GCA_016795255.1 Planctomycetota bacterium | reverse complement strand
CGATGGATCGAGCGCACCACGTCGGCCAATGCGTCGAGCGTGAAGTTCGCCGCGCGCGCGCGCGCGTTGAACCCTTCGTCGAGGCCGAAGTAGACCGCGTCGGCGCCGCTGTGCAGTGCGGCCGCGAGGGCCTCGCGACTGCCGGCCGGTGCGAGCACCTCTGGCGGTCGGGTCCGGGTCGGCGTTAGGTTCTGCGGGACGGTCGTCATGCGGCCGCGATTGTGGCAGGAATCGACGCGCGGCACACGGGGCGTTTCGCCCGGGATCGAATCGCGATGCGACGCAACGAACCGACCAGGAACGCCGAACTGACCACCCTGCGAGCCGACATCGACCGCGTCAACGGACGCCTCGTCGCGCTGCTGCAACAACGGGCGCGCATCGTCGCCCGCATCGCGCGCCTGAAGCGCCGCGCCGGCATCGCGATCGCCGACCCGCGCCGCGAGCAGGCGATGTTGCGCACCGCGCTCGCCGCGGTGGGAACGGGGCTGCCGCGTGCGTCGCTGGCGCGCATCCTGCGGCTCGTGTTCGCCGAGTCCCGGCGGTTCGCGGTACGGACGGCTACTTCGCGACGCGCACCGGGACGCCCAGCGTGAGGATGCCGAGCGCGGTTTCGTAGAGCACGCCACCGGCGCGGCCGACCGCGTCGAACGCGTACTCGGCGCGGAACGATCCGTTGTTCTGCTGCGTGCCGATCAGCGTGCTCTCGAGCTTCGACTCGAACGTGGTCCAACCCGCGCCGCCGCGCGCATGCAGGTCGATCGTCGCGCAGAACAGCAGCGACGGCTCGCGCAGTTCCGGACGCTCGAGGACTTGCATGACCGTCGGCGCCGGCAGCGTCGTCGCGCGCAGCACCGGCGCGGCCGTGTAATACGGATCGATCGCGCCGGCCGTGACCGCGGCCTGCATCTGCGGGATCGGCAACGCGCCGCTCGCGATCAAGCTGGTGTCGATCGAGCCCTCGAACTCGGCGCGCGCTTGCGCGACGACGCGATCGAGGTTCAGCACCGTCGGCACGCCGGCCGAACGCGCGGCCTCGAGCGCCAGCGCCGCGAAGCGCGCGGCGACGACGTCGCCGTCGGTCGCGTCGCGTCCTTGCCGCAGGCGATTCAGGTCGTCGAGGCGCAGCACGGCGTCGGACAACAACGCCTCGTCGGCGCCGCCGGTCAGCACGTAGCGCTCGGCGAACGCCATCGTCGCCGCGGCGTGGTTGAACAACGTGACCGCGTCGGCGCCCTTCACCGCGCCGAGCGTGCCGGCGCCGTCGCGCGTCGAGCGCAGCCAGTCCATGCCGCGCGTGATGCGTTGCGCGAGCAATCCGGCCGGCACGCCGCGCACGCCGCCGCGCTGCATCGCGAGCAGCGCGAGCGCCGTCACGCCGGTCCGCGCCTCGGGCTGGCCTTCGAAGCGCGCAGGGTCGAACGAGCCGTCCTCGAACTGCTGATCGAGCAGCCAGCGCGTCGCATCGCGCATCGCGGCCTCGGCGGCCGGCGTCAGGCCGGCGGCGTCGGTCTCGCCGCGCAAGCGCGTCCGCAGCAGGTGGCGCGCCGTCGCAAAGCGGTTCGCGCGTTCGGTCGCGAGCTCCAGTCGCGACAGCACGTCCGGCGGCAGCGGCGGCGTCGCTTCGACGGCCGGTTCGTTCAGCAGCTTGTCCTGGACTTCGTCGGCCGAACCGAACGCGACGTCGGCGCGCGGCGGCACGCTCGGCGCCGGCAGCGGCTCGACCGGAGTCGACGGCGACGGCGACGCGTTCGCGTCGGGCGTCGGCCGCGGATCGGGTTCCATCGGCGCCAGGCCGACCAGTTCACCGGGCAACGTCGAGCGCTCGTCGCGGACGTTCCACGCGACGGCTGCGACGACGATCACGGCCGCCGCGGCGAGCAGCGACTTCACGCCGACGGACGTCCGCACGCGGTGGCGGACCCATGCCCAGCGCGCGGCGGCTCGATCGAGCGGACGCGCGTCGCGCAACAGATCGTCGTAGCCGAGGCCGGTCAGTCGCTCGCGCAATTCGGAGCGGAACGACGCCCGCGTCGGCGGCGCGTCGTACGCGCGGACGCGCTTCAGGAGTTCGGCGAGCCGCGCGGCCTCCGCGCCGCAGGCCGAGCACTGCTTGCGGTGTTCGTGCCAACGCGCGGTGGTCTCGGCCGACTCCTGGCCGAGCAGCACGTGGACGGCGACGTCGACGCATTCGGTGCAGTTCATGCGTTCGGGGGTCCCTTCTTCGAAGGACTGCCGGCGGCGCTGCCGGGAGCGCTGCCGGAGTTGCCGCTGCCGACGTCCACGCCCATCGATTTGCGCAGATTCGCGACGGCGGCATGCACGCGTGATTTCACGGTGCCGACCGGGATGTCCAGGATCTCCGCGATGCGCTCGTACTTCATGCTCTGACCGACCGCCAATGCCAGCACCGCGCGCTGACCCTCGGGCAACTCCAGCAACGCCGCGCGCAGACGTTGCTGGTCCTCCTCGCGGCCGAGGGCCTCGATCGGGTTCTGTGCCGGACCCGGGAGGTTCGCCGCGCGATCACCGTCGTCCTCGTCGTCGCCGGCGTCGATCGACGCCGCCTCCGGCCGAGCGCGCTTCGAGCGATACACGTCGATCCACAGGTTCTTCGCGATCCGGAACACGAACGTGTTCGGAGCCGCGTCCGGCGAATAACGCTCGCGCGCCTTGAACAGCCGCACGAACACTTCCTGCGCACAGTCCTCCGCGAGCTGTGGATCGCCACAGAGCGCGTGGAAGTAGCGCACGAGCGGGCGTTCGAAGCGGTCGACGATGCGATCGAAGACCTCGACCTCGCCCGCAGCGAGACGCAGAAGCAGTTCAGCGTCTGGGTGCGTCATGCGGCCCTTGCGGAACCAACGGACCGCTACTCCCCAAGGTTCGGCGGATTCTGGATTTCCGGCCCGGTCGACGCTTCCGGTCCGACCCGGACGCACGCGTCGCGCACCATCTGGTCGAGGCACTCGCGCGTCGCGCGTCCGAACTCGGAATGCCAGAACGCTCCGGTCGTAAGTGACGTCGGAGTAGGCAGATCGAGCGGCTTCTCCGTATCGCACAGCACGTTGCCGCGGGTCATGCGCGACGCCAGTTCGTGGTCACCCAGCCCGACGAGCTGGTAGTGGATCTCGACCACCGCACGACGCTTGCGGCCGTACGACTGGGCTTTCTCGAACACGATCGTCTCTTGGGCGTCGACGTCCCGGAACTCGACGAGCGTCGTCCGCAGGCGGTAGCGCGGGTCGGCGCCGGTGTCGGCGGCGACGCGGAACCGCTCGCTGCGCGCGAGCAAGGTCCGCAGCATCGACGTCGCCTCGACCGTGACCGCCGCGCCTTCGGGGCTCGGCGCCTCGTTCTTCATCTCGGCGACGTCGATCCACACCCGCTGGTCCTCGGGCCAAGGTGCGATCGGACGCGGCGCGGTGATGTCCTCGCCGATGCAGCCGCCGAGGACACACACCAGCGCGAGCCAACCACGCTTCACGACTTCACCTCCGTCGTCGGCAGACCCAGGCTCGCGAGGCGCGCACGCGACTGCGCGCCGGTCGCGACGAACTCGAGGCGACGCGTCGATTCCCCGACCACGTCGAGGCGGACCTCGAGCACGTCGGGGCCGAACGCGCCCACGAACCGGTCGGCCCACTCGATGACGGCGACGTGGCCGTCGGCCAGGAACTCGAACAGTCCGGTCCGCGCGAACTCGTCGACGTCGCGCACGAAGTACGCGTCGTAGTGGTCGAGCGGAATGCGGCCGCCAGCATAGCCATGCATCACGTTGTACGTCGGGCTCTTCACGACGCGCTCGGCGAGGCCGAGGCCGCGCGCCAGGCCTCGCACGAAGCACGTCTTGCCGGCGCCGAGCGTGCCGACGAGCAGCACGACTTCGCCGCCGACACACGCGCGGCCGAGCGCCTCCGCGAGGGACTCGGTCGCGTCGGGCGACGTCGTTTCGATCACGGCTCGCGTCACGTCGTGCTCCCGAACTCGTGCTCGAACCCGCGCGCGTCGAGCGGCCGAGCGATGCACCCGTCGAGCCCGAGCAGCGAGCGTTCCTCGGTGAACCGACCGATCGGCGTCAGCGACGTCCCGAGCTCGGGGTCGCGCACGGCGTCGGCCACGGCGTGCTCGGGCAATGCGACGATCAATTCGTAGTCCTCTCCGTCGTGCAACGCGTGGTCGAGCGCGCTCGCACCATCACGTTGCGCCAGCAGTCGCGCGGCGTCGCGGATCGGGATCGCGTTCAACTCCAGCGTCACGCCGACGCCGCTCGCTTCGGCCAGGCGCACGAGGTCGATCTCGAGCCCATCCGACACGTCGATCGCCGCGTGAGCGCCATGCACGTCGTTCAGTCGCAGCCCGGCGTCCACGCGTGGCTCGAACGAAAGGTGATGGCCGAGGATCGATCCGCCGAACCCGCCGGTCACGCACACCACGTCGCCAGCGCGAGC
>JAEUIB010000872.1 GCA_016795255.1 Planctomycetota bacterium | reverse complement strand
TCGCATGGCCCGGATTGTCGGTGCCCGCCGGCGGATCCTGACCGGTCAGCGCCTTCTGTTCGGCGCTCCACCAGTCGTACGCGACCTTCCATTCCTCGTAGTGGTCGAGCCAGTCCTTCTCGTCCGGCTTCAGCGCGCCGGTGCCGAGGACCACTTGGTTGTAGTAGAGCTGCGACTTCTTCGCCGGGATCCAGCCCTTCTCCGGCGGGAAGCGATCGAGCCACGCCTTGTACTGCGGCGGCGACTCGAGTTCGGCGGCGGCCTTCGCGGCTTTCGCCTGCGCTTCCTTCGCCGCGACCTCGGCCTCGGCGGCCTTCTTCGCCGCGCGCTGCTCCGAGACGATCGCGAGTCGGACCTTCTCCTTCTCGAGCCGCTTGACGCGGTCGTCGCTCTGCTTCGTCTCGATCTTCGCGATGTGGTCGTTCGTCAGCTTCTCGAGCCGCTCGATCGACTTGACGTCACGGAAGCGGAACCCGATCGAGCCGTTCAAGCCGTTGAACCAGCGCACTTCGACGTAGTCGTCGGGCGCGAACGCGGAGCCCGGTTGCTTCGCGTCCTTGTCGAACTTCTCGTCCAACGACTTCGACCGCCGGACGACGCCGGAGAATTCCTCGCCCCAGTTCGTGACCAGCTTGACCTGGTACGACGAGTAGTCGCCGGACTCGGCGCTCTGCGCCACCATCGACACCGCGGCGACGTTCTGTTTCTGCGCCGGTTTCGCCGGAGCTTTGGCCTTCGCGGCCGCGGCGGGCTTGCCCGACCGCACGACCTTGTCGCCGCCGCTGGCGCCGGACTGCATCGCCCCGACGCTCGCCACCACGACCATCGCCATCGACAGAACACGCTTCATCGTCGCACCTCGCGCTGTGCCGCGCGGATGCGCGGCGGGTCACGCGGTCGGTTTGGGCACACCGCGACGCGCCAGGAACTCCTCGGCCAACGCCTCGTAGTCCTGCGCGCCGTTGCTGTCCGCCGCGTACTCGAAGATCGTCTTCCCGGCGGACGGGGCCTCGGCCAGCTTCACGTTCTGGCGGATCACCGTCTCGAACAACACTTCGCCGAACGACTTCTTCACTTCCTCGCGCACTTCGTGCGAGAGGTTGGCTTGCCCCTTCCACATGCAGATCACGATGCCGCCGAGGCGCAGATTCGGGTTGAGGCGGCCCTTCACGAGGTTCTGCACCTCGAGGTACCGCGCCATCCCCTGCAGCGCGAAGAACTCCGCCTGCAACGGAATCAGAGCCTCGTCGGCGGCCGTGAGCGCATTGATCGCGAGCAGGCCGAGCGACGGCGGACAGTCGACGAGTACTTCGTCGAACACCGCGGCTCTCTCATCGTCTTTTCGCAGCCGGTCCTTGAGGAAGTACTCGCGGCCGATTTCGTTCGCGAGCTCGACCTCGGCGCCCGCCAAGTCGCCGGCGCTCGGGACCAGGAACAGTCCTTCGGTCGCCGTCGGTCGCGCGACGTCCGCCAGCGGGGCGTTGCCCATCAGCAGGTCGTAGGTCGTCGAGCGGACCTGCGCGTGATCCATCATCAGGTGCGCGGTCAGGTTCGCCTGCGGATCGAGGTCGATCAGCAGCACGCGCAATCCCTTGCGCGCGAGCGCCGCACCCAGATTCACGGTCGTGGTCGTCTTGCCGACGCCACCCTTCTGATTGATCACCGCTGTGATGCGCAAGGGCCCGCTCCGGACGCGAAGGGCGACAGTGTACGGTTCGACCGCGGAGAGTCATCCGCCGGCCCGCCGGCATCGATTTCGGGGGGTTCCGGCGCCCCGGTCGGCGAGCCCCCTGGGCCATCGTTCCGGCGGCGCGGTAACCTGCCCGGATGGAACCGACCCCACCCGACGTCCCGACGCTGGTCGCCCGCGCCCACGCCATGGAGAAGGCCGCGCCGCGCGACGCGCTGCGCCTGTTGTTCGACGTGTTCGCGACCGAACCGACGCAGCGCGACGCTCTGGAGCTGGCAGCCCGCCTCGCGACGCGGCTGAAGGCCGAGCGCGAGACCGCCCTGTTCCAAGCGCTGGCCGAGGATCCCGGCGACGCGCAGGCGTTGTTCGACCTCGGCTACTGGTTCGTCGAGTCGGGCCTGCCGCGCGTCGGCCAGGCGTTCCTGGAACGGTGCCACGCCGCGCTGCCCGAACAGCGGCAGGTCGCCTACGAGCTCGCGTTCGCCCGCTGCGCCGCCGGCGAGTTCCGGGGCGCCGTGCCGTTGCTCGAACGGGTCGCGAACGACGACGCGTCGCACGGCGCGATGGGATTCGCGGCGCGCTCGCTGCTCGTCCAGGCGCACGTGTTCGCGCGGGAGTTGGACGCGGCGCGAGCGAACTTCGACCGTCTGTCGGCCGCGGACGGCGACGCCGATGCCGACGCGCAGATCGATGCCCTCGCGCAACTGATCGCGCGCGCCGAACGCATGACGCGCAAGGGTGCGTTCGGGCCGCGTGAATGGCTGTTCGTCGCGCACGGAGCGGCCTTGCTGCACGTGGCGCGCAACGACCGCGATCCGTTGCCGGCGTTCACGGCGGGACTCGACTGGCTCGCCGGGATGCTGCGACGCCTCGAGAGCCTCCTGGCCGCCGTCGACGTCGTGCCGGGCCGTGTGCAGTGGGTCCACGATTCGATGAAGCCGCTCGCGCTGGCGCTCGCGGAACGCCTCGGCGCCGAGCCCGACGTCTATCGGCCGAACCACGACCGGCAGACGCTCGTGATGTTGAAGGACCCTCGCGACGCGCACGACGTGCTCGCCGACTTGCAGGCGCGCGAGGAAGGCAGCGACTTGTTCGCGCTGTCGCTCGACCCGCGCCTCTCGTACTCGGTGTGCCCCGAGCTGGTCGGACAGTTCGCGGCCAGCCTGCGCCTGCCGTGGGAAGAGCGGTTCGAGTTCAGCGCGAGCTCCGCGCAGGACGCGCGCCTCGCGCACGTCGGTCGCGACACGCGCTCGGCGGAGGCGCTGGCCGACGAACTCGTCGATTCGATGATCCAACTCGAAGGCGACGAGGGCGACCGCAAGACGCTGAACCGCTGGTACGTGCCGCAGAAGGACCTGCTGCTGCTCGGCAACTACGGCGCGCATCCGGCGCGGCGCGTGTTCACGCCGCGTCCCGGCGCGTGACGCCGCGCGACACCGCGCGACGCGGCGTTCACTCGAGGGCGCGCAGCGCGAGCTTCTCGACGTCCATCGTCTGATCGAGCCCGGTGTACAGCACGAGCGTCTCGGCCTTGCGCCGCACGGCGCCGAGGACTTCGTTCGCGAGCGTCGTCGCGCGCGCGTCGGTCCGCTCGGCGTCGACCACGACGCGGTTCGCGGCGTCCTTCGTCGGCGCGTACGAACGCTCGAGGATCTTGCAGACCGCGTCGAACGACTCGATCGCGTCGGCCGTCGTGTCGGACGCGATGACCCACTGGACGACGACGCGGCCGTCGGCGTGCGCGTACGCGCGGACGCGATCCCCGCCGAACCCGCGTTGCGCGAGCAGCGCGCGCATCGGATCGGCGCCGAGTCTCAGCACGAGTTCGGTACCGGCAGCGCCGAACTCGGCGTCGAAGCACGGCGCGAATCCTGGCGGCAGCAGATCGACGACGTCGCGCGCCGTCACCACGTGCGGCTCGTCGACGCCCTCGGAATCGCGGATCTTGTCGGGCCACAGCACCTGCTCGGTCGACCGCGGCGGCAAGCGCCACGCGCGCTCGACGGCGTCGGCGCCGCCGGCGTCTTGCAGTGCTTGGACGAAGCGCTCGCCGGCATCGGCGGCGAACGCGGTGTGCGCGACGACGAACGCCGGAATCTGCGGCGGCGCGATCGGCGCGGACTCGTGCGTCCATTCGGCCGGCGAGCGTTGGACGAACTCGTCGGCGAGTTCGTCGGAGAAGCGCATGCCGTAGCGGCGACGCCAGTAACTCACTTCGCCCTCGGCGAGCGCCTCGAATGCGCGCGTGCGATCGGACGTCAGCGTCGCGTCCGGTCGGTCGAGCGGCGCCAGGTCGGCGGTCTCGGCGCGCAGCGCGAGCAACGCCGCGCGGACCAACTCACCGTGGTCGCGCAGCGGCTCCGCTGCGCCGAAGCGGACGACGAGGGTGTCCCGCGCGACGTCGAAGTACGCGCCGGAGCGCGGCGCCCCCCCCTCGTTCCAGGCTGCGACGAGGTCGACGTCGGCCGGCAGCGCGCCGAGCGCGCGCAGCGCCGTCTGCAATCCGGCGAGCGTCGACGGTCGAACGCGCTGCGCGACGCGCTCGCGCATGCGGACCGCCCAGGCGTCTGCGTCGAGCACGTCCACCGCGGGACGCGTCGCGAACGAACGACCGGTCAGGAGTTCGACGCGCGCCAGGACGCGCTCGACCGCCGGCGGCACGACCGCGGGCTCGGACGTCGGCGCGGGCTCCGGCCCGCGCACGGCTTGCGCCGGCGCGGACGACGCGACGCCCCACAGGAACACGACACCGACCACGACGCGAACCGCCACGATTGCCAATCGAATCCCGCCCTGTCGTGATCCAAATCGAAGTTCACGATTCTGTCATGGCTGCGGCCGGCTGCGAACCGCACAGGCTTCGTCGGATCGACTCTCCGACTCTTTCCATTGAGTCGCCTCGTCGATCCTCCTCGCCTGCGCGCTTCTCGCTCTGCCTCGCGGCATGACCGAATCGTGAACTTCGATTTAGGGTCGAAACCCACGAATCCGTCCTCGTCGTCCGCGTGCGTCTCGCTCCGCTTCGCGGCATGACAGACTCGGGGACTTCGCCTTAAATGGCGCCGCGACCGAACTCGATCGGTCCGAGTTCGTCCGTGGAGCCGTCCCATGTCGAGTGTGCTGGATCGTATCCGTCCGTTCCTGACGTCGGTCAAGACTCCGGCGCAGTACGTCGGACGGGAGTGGAACGCCGTGGTCAAGGACCCGGCGCAGGTCCGCCTGCGCGTCGCGATCGCGTTCCCCGACTCGTACGACGTCGGCATGAGCCATCTCGGGCTCAAGATCCTCTACGGCGTCATGAACACGCTGGACTTCGTCTGGTGCGAGCGAGCGTTCGCGCCGTGGATGGACATGGGCGACGAATTGGTGCGCCGCGGCATCCCGCTGGCGACGCGCGAGTCGCACACGCCGCTGTCGGAGCTCGACGTCCTCGGCTTCTCGCTGCAGAGCGAACTCACGTACTCGAACGTGCTGCACATGCTCGACCTCGGCCGCGTGCCGATGCTCGCGCGAGACCGCGGCGAGCGCGATCCGATCGTCATCGCCGGCGGCTCCGGCGCCACGCACCCCGAACCGCTCGCGGACTTCGTCGACGTGTTCTTCGTCGGCGACGGTGAAGAAGCCGTCGTCGAGTTCCTGAAGACGCTCGACGTCTGCAAGGCCGCCGGCGCGTCGCGCGCCGACACGCTGCTCGAGATCGCGCGCAAGCATCCGTACTGCTACGTGCCGCGCTTCTACGAACCGACGTACGCCGCCGACGGCTCGTACGCCGGGCTCGTGCCGCTACGCGACGACGTGCCGACCGTGATCGAAGGTGCGCAGGTCTTCGACTTCGAGTCGTGCTACGTACCGACCGCGCCCATCGTGCCGGCGACGCGCGTCGTCCACGACCGCGTGATGGTCGAGATCATGCGCGGCTGCACGCGCGGCTGCCGATTCTGCCAAGCGGGCATGCTGAAGCGGCCGGTCCGCGCGCGCAGTCCGAAGCGCATCGTCGAGATCGCGCTCGAGACGCTGAAGAACACCGGCTACGACGAGGTCTCGCTGCAATCGCTGTCGTCGGGCGACTACCCGGCGATCCTCGATCTGCTGGCGTTGTGCGACGAGGAGTTCGCGAAGGTGCGCGTCGGACTCGCGCTGCCGAGCTTGCGCGTCACGCAGCAACTCGCGCTGCTGCCCGGCCGCATGAAGACCGTCCGCAAGGCCGGCCTGACGATGGCGCCCGAAGTCGGCACCGACCACCTGCGGCGCATCCTGTCGAAGGAGATCAAGAATGAAGATCTGCTGACGACCGCCGGCGCGGCGTTCGACCACGGTTGGGACCTCGTGAAGCTGTACTTCATGATCGGGAATCCCGCCGAGACCGCCGAGGACGTGATGGCGATCTACGGCATGGCCGACGAAGTCTCGCGGCTGCGTCGCCAGCGCACCGGCAAGCCGAACGCGTTCGTCAACGTCACGGTCTCGAACTTCGTGCCGAAGCCGTTCACGCCGTTCCAATGGGCGCGGATGCTCGGCATCGACGAGATCAAGGAACGCCAGCAGATGCTGCGCACCGCGGGTCCGAACAGGAAGATCGCGTTCAAGTTCCACAAGGCCGAGTCGTCGACGCTCGAAGCCGTGCTGGCGCGCGGCGATCGTCGCCTCGGCAAGACGTTGCTGGCCGCGCATCGCCACGGCGCGCGCTTCGACGCGTGGGACGAGGGCTTCCGCTGGGAGGCGTGGCAGGCCGCGTTCCAGGAAACCGGCCTCGACGTCGAGCGCATGGTCAACGCGACGCTCGATCCGGCGAAGCCGTTGCCGTGGGACCACATCGCGCCCGGCGTCGAGAAGAAGTTCCTGCTGAAGGAATGGGAGCGTTCGGGCAAGGCCGAGCCGTCGGCCGATTGTTTCGGCCCGCGCTGTCACGCGTGCGGCGTCGACGCGAAGCTGTGCTTCCACTTCAAGCGCGGCTTCCCGTTGCCGGCCGACAAGCCGAAGGACTCGATGCACTTCCTCGGCGATCGCCTGATGAACAAGACGTTCGCCGTCGCTCCTCGCCCGAACAGCGCGACCGTGCACGACGCGGAGGCATCACCCGTCGCCTGATCGGCTCGCGGTCGACCGTCCCATGCGCAACGAATTCCGGCGCGCGCTCGCGTACGCCCCCCGCTATCGAAGCGACCTCGTCCTCGGCCTCGGCGCGATCCCGTTCGCGCGCGCGATCGAGTTGGCGATCCCGTGGTTCCTGATGCAGGCGATCGACGGCCTCGAGTCCGGCGAGCTGCGTCATTCGCTGCCGACGTACTTCGCGATCGTCGTCGCGCTGGCGATCGGCAAGGGCGCGTTCAAGTTCGCGATGCGCTGGTACGTCGTCCGCGCGTCGCGTCGCTTCGAGCAGGACCTGCGCGACGACCTCTACGCGCACCTGCTGAAGCTGTCCCCGTCGTGGTTCCAGGCGCAGCGCACCGGCGACTTGATGGCGCGCCTGACGTCCGACCTCGAAGCGGTCCGCATGTTCCTCGGCCCCGGCACGATGTACGTCGCCGAGACGCTGGCGCTGCTCCCGCCGGTGCTCGTGATGCTGACGATCTACTCGTGGCGGTTGTCGCTGCTGCTGCTCGTGCCGATCGCGCTGATCGCGTGGGCGATGAAGCACTACGCGGAGCCGATCCACGTCGAGGCGACGAAGGCGCAGGAAACGCTGTCGTCGTTGTCGAACGTCGCGCAGGAGAACTTCGCCGGGGCTCGCGTCGTCCGCGCGTTCGGCCGCGAAGGCTTCGAGTCGAATCGGTTCGACGGCGACTCGGAGGACTACCGCAAGCAGCAGATCCGCGTCGCCGACATGCGCGCGCGGTCGTGGGCGTTCATCCTCGGCGCGAAGGACCTCGGTGTACTCGTGCTGATCGGCGCGGGTTGCGTCGAGCTGTACCTCGACCACCTGACGGTCGGCGAGTTCTTCTTCTTCAACTGGTGCCTCGGGCTGCTGTTCTGGCCGATGGTCGCGCTCGGCTGGATGGTCGGCATGTACCAGCGCGGCAAGGCGTCGATGGCGCGGCTCGAGCAGTTGTTCGCCGCGACGCCGGCGCTCGAGGTCCCCGCCGACGCCCATCGCCCCGAGTCGATCCGCGGCGACGTCGAGTTCCGCGACCTGACGCTGAAGCTCGGCGATCGCGTCGCGCTCGACCACGTCTCGCTGCGGGTGCCAGCCGGCAAGGTGCTCGGCATCACCGGGCGCACCGGTTCGGGGAAGTCGACGCTCGCGCAAGTGCTGCCGCGGCTCGTCGACGTCCCGGCGGGCACCGCGTTCGTCGACGGCGTCGACATCACGCGCTTCGACCCGCGCGTGTTGCGGCGTGCGATCGGCTACGTGCCGCAGGAAGCGTTCCTGTTCGCCGATCGCGTGAAGTCGAACCTCGCGCTCGGGCGCAACGACGAGGACTTGCCGCCGCTGCGCGAAGCCGCGACGCGCGCCCACGTCGACGCGGAGTTGACCGAGCTGCCGCTCGGCTACGACTCGATCGTCGGTGAGCGCGGCGTCACGCTGTCGGGCGGGCAGCGCCAGCGCTCGACGCTGGCGCGCGCGCTGGCGACGCAACCGCGGATCCTCGTGCTCGACGATTGCCTGTCGGCGGTCGACACCGAGACCGAGTCGCGGATCCTCGCCGAACTCACGCGCGCGCTGGCGGGCAAGACCGCACTGCTCGTGTCGCATCGCGTCGCCGCGCTCGCGCTGTGCGACGAAGTCGTCGTGCTGGACGAAGGCAAGGTCGTCGAACGCGGCCCGCCCGCGGCGCTGCTCGCCGCGAAGGGCCCGTACGCGGAGCTGTTCGCGCGCCAGCAGGCCGAGGAAGCCCTGGAGCGTCTCGCATGAGCGTCGACGTCAACCAGGATCACGAAGCGGTCGGCAAAGCGTTCGACCGGCAACTGTTGCGCCGGCTGTGGCCGTTCACGAAGCCGTACGCCGGTCGCTTCGGCATCGGCCTCGCGTTGCTGTTCGTCATCACCGCGCTCGAGATCGCCGGACCGTGGGTGCTGAAGGTCGCGATCGACGGCGTCGCGACGCTGAAGGAACGCGGCGCGACGTGGATCGGCGTGGCGCCGACCAGCGCGTTCTGGGTCGCGGCGTCGTTCGTCGGCGTGTGCGCGGCGGCGTACGTCGGCATCGGCCTGTCGACGCTGTTCGCGCGCTACGTGCAGACGATGG
>JAEUIB010000857.1 GCA_016795255.1 Planctomycetota bacterium | reverse complement strand
CGCGCGGGATCGTGCAGCGTGATCGGCCGCAGCGGCTCGAACACGCGATCGTGCGCGAGGTCATGCAGCAGTGCGGCGTCGGCGCCGAAGCGCGCGCGCACGCCGGTTGCGGGCAGCGCCGCGAACGCGCCGACCGTGGTGACGCCCAATTGCGTCAATCGATCGCGCAACGTCGCCGGCAGCGCCAAGCGCGACAGCGGCGCGCGCTGGACGAACGCGTGCTCGGCCTCGGCGGTCGCGAACACGTGCGTCGACTTGCGCGCGGCGACCTGCATCTGCGCGGTCGCGAACGCGCCGAAGCGCGTGAAGCCGACCGCGGCCACCGCGGTCCAGCGCTCCGCGCGCAACGCGTCGACGATGCGCGTGGCCCAGCGCTCGAGGGAAGGCTCGAGCCACGCGAGGCCGCTCGCGTCGACGAAGAACGTGCCGGGCCGCTCGCGCATCGGCTCGACCCGCGGCGAGAACGCGACCAGCGCGCGCGCGATCGCCTCGACCTGCGCGTCCAGCTCGCGCGGCTCGATCGCCGCCGCATGCAGATCGACGCTGAGCCCGAACGCCGCCGCGTAGCGCTGACCCGGCAGGATGCCGAGCTTGCGCGCGTGCTCGTTGACGAACAGCAGCACCCCCTGCGGATGATCGCGATCGACGACGGCGGCCGGACCGCGAGCCCACTCCGGCCGCGCGCGCAGCAGGAGCTGGATCGGCAGCTCGGGGATGTCGACGCAGGCGAGGCGAGGCACGGACTCTCTCCCGTCCCGGGATGAACCCCCGGGAACCCACCCCAGGGGGGCCGCCGGGAGGGAGAGTTTAGGGACCGAACGAAAGGCGAACAGAGGATTTCGCGGGGGAGGAGGAGGGACGCGAGGGACCAGAGGGACGAGAGGGACCAGAGGGACGAGAGGGACCAGAGGGACGAGAGGGACGACGAGGGACGAGAGGGACGACGAGGGACGCGGTCGCCGGATCGACCGACTCCGCCGACTCCGCCGTCACCCCCGGTCCTCACCGCTCCACCCCCAAAACGAAGTCGGCCCCGACCATCTCCGATGGCGGGGGCCGACTCCTCTCAACCTTCGCCGATCCGTCTCACAGCCCGGCGATCACCATCGTCGCTCCCTTGGTCGTCACGACGCTCGCCGCCGGATCGCCACCCAGCAACCACTGGAAGTGGAGCGGGATGCCGACCGCGGCGGGCTCGTTCGGGATGACCGCGGGGATCGTGAACAGCGGGCCCGACACCAGCAGCAGGTCGAGCGAGATGTTGACGAAGCAGCCACTGTTCGGGATCGCGAGCGGCAGCGGCGTGCCCGACCACGTCGACTTCGACACGCCGAGGTACAGCAGTCCCGTCGTCGCCAGCGTGTTCTCGACCTTGAACGTGATCGCCTGGTTCAGGCCCGGGATGCCGTCGATGTGGAAGTTCGGCTCGCCGAGCTGACCCGCGCACGCCTGACCGAAGTACGACACCGGGATGTAGCGGAAGATCGAGTCGCTGGCGGTCATCACGTTGCCCGCGAGATCCTCGACCTGCACCGTCACCGTGCGCGTGCCGAAGCTCGACGAACCGCCGTTGCTGGTCAGGTTCCACGACTTCGTCGCCGCATACGGTTCCCACGCCGAGAAGAACCCGCCGTCGTTCTGGAACCGCATGCGGTTCAAGCCCGACGTCGCGTTGCTCGCCGCGATCTGCACCTGGACCGTCGAGCTCGTCGTCGTCGCCGCGCCGTTGTCGAGCGTGACCGACGAGATCACCGGCGTGCCGGTGTCGACGAAGAACGGACCGAGGTGCGCGACCGGACCGAGGTTGCCGGCCACGTCACGCGCTCGGACGTGGAACCACCAACCGGTCGGCGACGACGTCGCGTTGACCGTCTTCGTCGTCGAGATCGTGTCGACCGAGCCGACCGGGATCGACAGCGGCGACTGCGTCAGCGACGTCACGTAGCCGGCCATGCCCGACAGAGCGTCGGTCGCCGCGGTCCACGTGAACGTCATCGAGGTCGCTTGCGACCACGCGTTCACCGTGTGCGTCGTCGACGTCACGTTCGTCGGAGTCGTCGGCGCGACCGGGTCGATCTTGTACGGACCGGCCGTCAGCCACGCGTCGTCGGCATTGCCCGCGGCGTCGATCGAGCGCAGCGTGAAGAAGATCGACGATCCGCCGGTCGTGTTCAACGTCGTCGACGTCGTCGGTCCGATCGTCGGCGTGCTGCCGGGCGCGAGCGCGATGAAGAACGACAACTGATGCGCGTAGCCGCCGATGCCCGAGTGCAGGTCCGTCGCCGCCGTCCAGTTGAACGTGATGTTCGGGTTGATCGACCACACGTTCGTCGCGTGCGTGCTCGACGTCAGGTTGGCGGGCGGGTTCGGCAGATCGAGGTCGATCTTGAACGGGCCGACCGACGCGAACGAGCCGCTCCAGTTGCCCGCGTTGTCGACGGACTTGATGTTGAACCACCGCGACGCGGTCGTGCTGGCGATCGTCTCCGACCAGCTCGACACGTTCTCGATGTCCTTCGTGTTGCCGGGCGCCGACGACGCCGTCGTCGCGAACACGCCGTAGCCGTCGACTCCCGACAGCGCGTCGGACGCCAGCGACCACGTGTACGTGATCGACGGATCGTTCGACCACACGTTCACCGCGTGCGTCGACGAACCGAGGATCGTCGGCAACCCGGGCGCCGTGCCGTCGACCGTGATCGTCGTGCTGTCGGTCTCCTGGACCCAATTGTCCGAGCGCGCCTGCGTCGACCACGTCTTCGTGCCTTCGGTCGAGTAGCGCACCGTCCACTTCGCCGCGCGCGAGTTGTCGTGGATCACGTTGCCGAGCAACAGGTCGAAGCCGGGATCGGATCCGTTGTTGCTCGTCAGGTTCGTGACCACGCCGTCCTCGAGCGTCGTCGTCGCGTTCTGCAGGCTCGCGCCGACGTGGCTCGTCGTGTCGAGGTAGACCGCCGAACCGATGAACGACGGGTTCGTCACCGTGGCGGTGATCTGCACGTCTTCGTTGGGCTGGACGTAGTTCGTGTTCTTCGTCAGCGTCAGCGTGCCGTCCGGCGTCGTGTCGCCGTAGATCACGTTGACGTTGATGCTCATCTTCGCGACGCCGGTCAGGCCGACGCTC
>JAEUIB010000770.1 GCA_016795255.1 Planctomycetota bacterium | reverse complement strand
GCGAGTGCTGCGAGGGCTGCGAGCGGATCGAGCCACCCTGCGACGGTGTCGTGGATCGCTCCGTCGATGCCGGTTCGGTCGAAGTTCGGGAGACGGCTTGCGATTTCCGCGTCGTCGATCCGGCGCGGCGGGTCGGGTGCGTTCGCCAGGGCGGCGAGGCTCTCCGCCTCGAACGAGTGGTCGCCGAAACGCGTCGACAAGCCGACGTATCCGGTTTCGCGGTAGATCGTCGTTCCCGTCGAGCGTTCGAGGGATCGCCACTCGTCCCTCGCCTGGACCGCGAGCGTTCCGTAGCGCGCCGTCATCGCGCCGTACGTCCTGCGGAGCGCCTTCGAGACGTCGTTGCTCGCCGCCCGCTCCGCCGGGATGGTGTCCGCCTCGAACACGTCGACGCGATGCCCCCGGTGCGCGAGTTCGCGCGCGGTCGCAAGTCCGAACACGCCCGCGCCGATGATGGCGATGCGCATGGAGTCCTCGTCGATGCAGGTCCCTCGACGGTCGCACGATAGGATGCCGCGCCCGTTTCGTCGAAGCGGTGTTCCCGAGGTTTGACGAGCCCGTTTGGGAGTCGCGCGTGCGAGCGAGCGCTGAGGCCTGGTCGTGGGAGTTGATGCGAGACCTCGGCGTCGACCCGGCGCGGGTCGTCGAAGTCGCCGCGGGTTCCGAGCCGGCGACGCGCGCCGCTCTGCTGGTCGTCGATGCCGGCGATCGCCGCGCGAGCGACGGTGCGCTGGCGGCCGGGGTGTTGAAGAGCGTTCGCGCCGGACTCGCTTCGGAAGGCCACGTGCTCGTCGTCGGTGGACGGACCGAGGACGCGCCCGAGCTCTGCTCGCTGCGCAACGCGCTGTGGCCGCACCTGCATGTCGTGCGCGCGTATCGGATGAAGCGCGGGGAGCCGGTGCTGCGCATCGAGCTCGGCGGGTCGACGCGCCTGCCGCACGTGGCGACGTCCGACGGGTATGCCGTGCTCGCGCTCGAGCGGCTGGTCGCGATGTCACCGGCGACCACCGCGCAGAAGTTCGACAAGAACGCCGCCGGATGGAACGGCGTGCCCGGCGCTCCCGACTACGCGCACTTCCGCTGGATGCGGAAATTGCTCGCGGTGCTCGGCAAGCCGCGCCGCGGCGAATCGGCGCTCGACGCCGGCTCCGGCGCTGGATGGGTCGGCATCGAGGCGGCGAAGATGGGCGCCGTCGTGTCATCGTTCGACCCGAGCCCCGAGATGGTCAAGTTCGTGCTCGCGAACGCGGCGAGCGAAGGCGTGAAGGTCGAAGGCCGTGTCGGCTTCTGCGAGAAGCCGCCGTTCGACGGACCGTTCGACCTCGTGCTGAACTCCGGCGTGATCTCGTTCTCGCCCGATGCCGACGTGTTCCTCGACGGCTTGTGCGGAGTGGTGAAGCCCGGCGGTCGCTTGGTGATCGGAGACCTCAATCCGCGCTCGCGCGGCATGACGCGCCGTCGCACGCAGAAGCCGATCGTGCCGGTCCGCGAGATGAACGCGTCGCTGCGCGAAGACGTCGAGCGCGGCCTCGAGCGCCGCGGCTTCCGCGTCGAATGGCGCCGCTTCTATCAGCTCACGTCGCCGGTGCCGGAACTGATCCATCGGTCGAAGAGCCGGGTCGTGCAGGGCGGACTGCTCGCGGCCAATCGGGTCGCGTGTGCGGTCGACGGAGCGCTCGGTTCGCCGCTCGCGCCGTTGTTCGACTCGTGGATCCTCGGCGCGACGAAGGCCGCGCGCTGACCGGGACCGTCGAACGACCTCGACCGATCAGCTGCGTCGAAGGACGTCGATTCAGCGGACGCGACGCGGAGCCGAACTCACGAAGGGTTCGACGCGTCGACCAGCCCGAGCCCACAGCGCACGAGGCGCAAACTCTCGACGAGCGTGCCGTCGCGCTGGATCGCGAGGCGCAGCGTCTCGCGGCCGACCGTCTTCGTGACGTGGTAGACGACGCTCGCGTCGGCCTCGACCAACTCGATCGCGTCGATGGAGCCTTCGCCCGACTCGGACTTCGCGCGCTCGAGCACGGCCGCCGGGACCTCGTCGGTCTTCGCGCGGCGGCGCGTCTGCACGACGTGCGGGACTCCTTCGTCGTCGAATCGCACGCGAACGGCGGTGCGCTTGCCGTCGTGCTCGAGTTCGACTTCCCACGTTTCGTGGCGGAGTTCGACGATGCGTGAACCGCCGCGAACGACGGCGTTCTGCGCGAGGCCGAGAGCGACTTCGCGCGCGAGGCCGGGCAACTCCGCGGTCGTGACCGCGCCGGCGTAGCCGACGATGCGCGCGTCGTCGTCGAGCGCGAGTTCGAACCCGCGCGACGTGTCGATCGACCGCGCGAACGCGACGACCTCGGGATCGAGTCGGCCGAAGTCACGGGGCCAAGCGGCGCAACCGAGCGGCAGGGCGAGGACACCCAGGAGTCCGAAACGGATCGTTCGCATCAGGGGTCCTCGATGTCGTCGTGCCGCAGGGACTTCGACGGCTTCGCACGCTTGCGTTCCACCGTGCCGTCGAGCCAGGCGACCTGCGGCGCGGAACCTACGGGCTCGTGCCCGGGTGCGCCAGACGGCAGC
>JAEUIB010000757.1 GCA_016795255.1 Planctomycetota bacterium | reverse complement strand
CAGCCCGACGAGTTCGTCGAGCACCGGGTCGCGGAACTGCGTCCACCACGTGTCGAGCGCCGCCGCGTCGCCGGCGGGATCGGTCGCCAAGGCGCGACTCCACGCGTCCTGCTGCGGTGGGGCGGGCGCGACGTAGTCCGGCCCGACGGTGCAAGAGAGGACGGGAAGACCGAGCGCGGCCGCGAGGACGGCGTGCGCCAGTCGTGCCGGTTGCGCTCGATGCGCCGAACGACGGACCCGAATCACGGGGACCTCCTCCTCCAACGTTCCGGACGCGGGGCGCGTCGAAGACGCTCGAGCGAGGACGCCGCACGAGCGAGGGCCGGAGTAATAGACCGATCGGTCAAGTACGCAAGAGACCGAATCGCGGATCGTGCGAGTTCGTCGCACGTTCGCTGATTCCTCGCGGGAATCAGTGAGCCCCGAAGCCGCCGTCTGCGAAGTTCCCCCGCGATGCGCGTTGCGCTAGTCTTCCCGCTTTCCGTTCCGCCCTCTCATTTGCCTCTCATTCGATGGAGACAGAAGACATGACGAACCTCCAGGTCGGTCAGACCGTGCCGGACTTCAAGCTCGACACCTACCTCCCCACGAAGAAGGACTTCGGCGACTTCAGCCTGGCCGCGAACATGGCCGCCGGGAAGTGGACCGTCCTCGTCTTCTATCCGGCGGACTTCACGTTCGTCTGCGCGACGGAGTTCTCGTCGCTGGCCGAGCTGTATCCGCAGTTCCAGAAGCTCGGCGCGGAGGTCGTGACGGTTTCCACCGACACGAAGTTCACGCACCTCGCGTGGCAGGAGCACGAGGGCGAGCTGAAGGGTGTGACGTACCCGATGGGCGCCGATCCGACGGCGCGCGTGTCGAAGCTGTTCGGCGTCTATCTCGAGGACGCGGGCGTCGACCTGCGCGGCACGTTCATCATCGACCCGAAGGGCAAGCTCGTGTCGGCCGAGGTCAACTTCCTGAACCTCGGTCGCAACATGGAAGAGCTGCTCCGCAAGGTCGACGCGAACATCTATCTGTCGAAGGCTCCGGCCGAGGCGTGCCCGGCGAAGTGGAAGAAGGCGGGCGACACGACGCTGAAGCCCGGCGCCCACATGGTCGGCAAGGTCTCGCAGGCGCTCGGCAAGAAGTAAGCGCGTAAGTCACATCGCAAGAGTGACTTCAGGCGGCCCGCGTCTCCCGGAAACGGAGGCGCGGGCCGCGTGCGTTCCGGGACCGACCGTGCGGAAATTCCGACGAACTGCGTGAAGCTTCCCACGACGCGCGGATCATGGGGCAACGGAACGAAGGGCGGCGCCATCGTGATTCGCCCCCCGCAAGAAAGGTCACACCCATGAAGCTCACCCCGGTCCTCGCGTCCCTCGCGTCGATTGCCGTCCTCGTCGTCGCGGCGCCGTCCGCGCTCGCGCAAGCGCTCCCGATCTCGTTCAAGGCCGGCAACGTCCTCGTCAACAACCCGGACACGAGCACGCTGAAGGAGTACCTGCCCGACGGCACGTTCGTCCGCGAGTTCGGGTTCGACTCCGACCTCGATCAAGCCGAGCAGATCGTGTTCGGCCCGAACGGCGTCGCGTACGTCGCGTGCTACTCGCCGGGCAAGATCCTGATGTACGACGGGCTCGGTGCTCAGATCGACGAGATCGTCGACCCGGACCTGAGCTCGGGACGCGGCCTGGCTCTGTCGGCGCGCGGGATCTACGCGACGTCGTACTCGTCCGATCGCATCGTCGAGTTCGACTTCAGCGGCAACAAGCTCCGCATGTTCGGGCTCGGCTCGCCTCTCGACTCCCCGGTCGGGATCGCCGTCGGTGAGGGCGGGCACGTCTTCGCGGGTTCGATCGCGGGGAAGTTGGTGCATGAGTTCGACGCGGACGGCCGATGGTTGCGCTCGTTCGGCGGCGCGGACCAGCCGCACTGCTCGGGGCTCGCCCGAGGTCCGGACGGAATGCTGTGGGTCGGTTCGTATCAGGACGGCTCGATCATGCGTTTCGACGCCGACGGCACGAAGCTCTCCGAAGTGACGATGGACGGCAACGGCGTCATGTTCTTCGGGTTCGGCGCGGACGGCAACCTGATGATGTCGAACGGCTTCTCGGTCACGCACTTCGACTCGAGCGGCTCGCCGCAGGCGGGTTTCGGCGGCGGTCACACGCACGGTGGCACCACGGTGCCGTTCCGCTTCAAGGCCCAACTGACCGGCGTGATCAGCGAAACAGGCGAAGCAGCTCGCAAGGTCAACCTGAAGAAGAACGTCGCGCTGACGTACTGGCCGGCGAACGGCATGTTGTCGGTCCAGCTCGAACTGGTGCAGCAGTCCGACGTCACTCCGCAGGTCGTCGACGTCTACGAGATGCTGAAGACCACGGTCATGGTGTTCCACGGCGAGGAATCGCGTGCGTCTCCGACGACGAAGGCTCGCTCGTTCGTCGGTAGCTACGTCCCCCTCAAGACCATGGAGAACGGGATCGGCAACGTCTCGGTCGGGCTGACCGGCAAGGTCGTGAACGGGCTGTGGCGGCCGACGAAGGCCAGCGGCTCGTTCGACTTCTCGCGCAACGGCAAGACGTTCCGCGGCGTCATCAAGACGAAGGGTCTGCTGAACGGTTGACGGACCGTCCCGAACGGCAGCCATCGGCCGTTGTGGCGACCCCGGACGCGCTCGCGTCCGGGGTCGCGCTCGTTTTGGCCCTCGGAATCGGGCTCCACGTTCACCTGTGTCATCCGCTACACCAGGGGCCGGCCCCTGCCAGGAGGGAACTCGATGCGTCTCCTCACCGTCGTCGTGTCGTTCTCGTTCGCGCTGGTCGCGAGTTCCTCGTTCGCGGGTCACTCGATCCTCGTTTCATCCGGCCCGAACGGGCAGGCGAACGGTCCGGTGACGGTGGCCGGGATTTCGGCGGACGGTTCGCGCGTGCTCTACCTGACGACCGCGAACAACCTCGCGCCGAGCGATCCGGAGTTCAAACAGGACGCCTACGTCTTCGACCGCAACACGGGTTCGACCCTGCACGTGTCGATCGACGACCCGGCGCATCCGATGGATCCGACGGCGTACGTCGCGCAGGCGGTGATCTCGTTGGATGGGAGCACCGTGTACTTCGTGTCGGTCGCCCCGGCGGACCTGTTCGTGCATGACGTCGCGTCGGGTGTGACCCAACGGCTCGTCGACGGCGGCGCCGGCCTCGCGGTGCTCACGCTCGGCGGCTGTTCGGACGATGGATCGCGCGTCACGTTCACCGCGGAGATCACGGGCCTCGATCCGGCGGACCCGACGACCGATCAAGACGTCTACGTCCACGACCGGATCACGGGCACGACGTCGCTGGTGAACAAGGACGCCAACGGCCAGACGCTGGCGGGGCCGGCGTACCTGTCGCAGATCTCGGGTGACGGTCGCTACGTCGTGTTCTCGAGCCCCGCGGCCTACGCGCCGGGGACGGCGGCGGGCGACGACGTCTTCCGCAAGGACCTGCTGACCGGCGCCGTCGTCGTGGTCCATCCCCAGAAGTCGGTGGCGTGGACCTCGATCGTTCCGCACGCGGTGTCGGCGGACGGCTCGAAGGTCCTCATGACGAGCGACGACGCGAGTTGGGACGCCGGGGACACCAACGGCGTGAGCGACATCTTCCTGTGGGACGCAACGACGTCGACGGTCGAGCTCGTCAGCCGCAACGCCGCGGGCGCCGTGGGCGATGCTCCGTCGTTCACCGCGACGATGTCGAGCGACGGGAACTGGGTCGTCTGGCGATCGAGCGCGACCAACTTCATTCCCGGAGACGTCGCGCCGACGGTGCGCGTGATCCTGAAGGACCGCGCGGGCAACCGACTGCATTCGTGTGCGGTCCCGAACGCGGGCGGAGCGCCGAACGGATTCGCGACGTCCGTCGGATTCGTGACGAACGACGGAACCGCGGTCGCGCTGTCGTCGACCGCGACGAACCTCGTGGTCGGCGACACGACCGGCGTGGCCGACGCGTTCGTGCACCGGATCCGCTCGTTCCACGATCTCGGCTACGGCGTCGCGGGAGTCAGCGGCATTCCGCAACTCGCCGGGACGGGCACGCTCGACGTCGGCGATCCGCTGAGCATCGGTTTGACGCAAGCCGCGGCGAACGCGCCGACGCTGTTGTGCGTGTCGTTGGCGGAGACGCCGGTGGCGACGTTCGGCGGGACGTTCGTCGCGCTGCCGCTGGCCGTGTCGCTGGTGATCGCGACCGACGCGACGGGCAGCTTCGGCTTCTCGATCCCGACGCCGGGGCCGCAGCTCCCGAACCTCTACTTGCAATGTCTGATCGCCGACCCCGCAGCCGCCGACGGTGTGTCGATGTCGAACGCGATCGTCGGCG
>JAEUIB010000755.1 GCA_016795255.1 Planctomycetota bacterium | reverse complement strand
CACATCGACCTGCGATTCGGAGGAGCGTCGAACGCGTGCGCCCATCGCCTGCTCGCCGCGTCGGCGCCGGAGGCCGACACCGTGGTCGTCCTCGGTACCGGGCACAAGGCGATCGACGATCCGTTCACGTTGACGCGAGTGCCGTACTCGACACCGTTGTCGGACGTGCCGAACGATGTCGAGTTCATCGACGCGTTGGCACGACGCATCGGCCCGGAGCGCGCGTACCGAGCCGAGCTGTTGCATCGCGAAGAACACTCCATCGAGTTCCAAGCGGTCTTCCTCGCGTTGCAGAACCAAGCGCGTGAGCGACCGTTGGCGATCGTGCCGGTCCTCGTGGGTTCGTTCCACGAGTTCGTCGAGCGCGAGCGCGACCCGCTCGAGGACGACCGCGTCGCGACGTTCGTGGGCTCGGTCCGCGAAGAAGCGAAGCGACTCGGGCGTCGCGTCCTCGTGGTCTCGTCGATCGACCTCGCCCAACTCGGCCCGCGTTACGGTGATCCGACCGGACTCGATCCCGATCGCGCGCACGACGTCGAGGTCGCGGATCGCGAGCTGCTCGAGTTCGCGGCGCGCGGCGACGCCGCCGGCTTCTTCGAGCACAACGCGGCGTGCGACGACGAGCGCCGCATCTGCGGGTTCTCGGCTTTGTATACCCAGTTGCGGATCCTGCGCGGCGCACGCGGCACGCTGCTGCGCTACGACCAGACGACGTTCCCCGGCACGCGCGACACCGTCTCGCATTGTTCGATGGTCTTCGAAGCGCCATGACTCCACTCGGTAAGCTGCTCGTCCTCGGTCGCGATGCGGACGTCATCGCCGCGGGTATCCACGAGCGCGGTCTCGGGATCGACGTGCGGGGCCGCGAGTTCGGCGACGTCCTGCCCGCGGACCTCGCCGATCGCGACATGCTGCTCGCGTTCCGGATCCCGCCGGCGTTGGCGAGCGCCGCCGGTGGACTGCGCTGGGTCCAATCGACCGGCGCCGGCGTCGACGGCATCCTCGCGTGCCCCACGCTGCGACAGGACGCCCTCGTCACGCGCCTCGTCGGCGTGTTCGAGCGCCACATGGCGGAGTACGTGCTCGCGCGTTGCCTCGCGATCGCGCAGCGCATCCCTCGCCTCGAGCGCGATCGGCGCGACAAGTCGTGGGCGCCGTTCTATCCCCGCCTGGTCCGCGACCTGCGCGTCACGGTGCTCGGCGTCGGCGTGATCGGCGCCGCGATCGCGCGGATGTTGCGCAGCCTCGGCGCCACCGTCACCGGCGTGTCGCGGGCCGGCCAAGCGGTCGAGGGCATCGAACGCGTCGTCGCGGTCGACGCGCTCGCGGACGTCCTGCCGATCACCGACGTGCTCGTCGTGGTCGTGCCGAACACCGCGCGCACGCGCGGCCTGCTCGACCGCGCGGCGCTCGAGCGATTGCCGGCCGGCGCATGGGTCGTCAACGTCGCGCGCGGCTCCGTGATCGACGAGGACGCGCTGATCGACCTCCTGCGCGAGCGCCATCTCGGCGGCGCGGCTCTCGACGTCTTCCGCGACGAGCCGCTGCCGCACGACTCGCCGTTGTGGACGCTGGACGACGTCATGGTTTCGCCGCACGTCGCCGGCCTGACGACACCGCAGGACGCGATCGATGCGTTCGTCGCGAATTGGCGCAGGCTCGAGAGCGGTGAGCCGCCGGTCGGCGTCGTCGATCGCGAGCGCGGGTACTGA
>JAEUIB010000417.1 GCA_016795255.1 Planctomycetota bacterium | reverse complement strand
CGCGCTTCCTCGAGGAAGCGCAAGTCACAGGGCAGCTCGATCACCCGGGCATCGTGCCGGTCCACGAGCTCGGCATCGACGCGCGCGGTCGCGTGTTCTTCACGATGAAGCTCGTGAAGGGCAAGACGCTCGAACAAGTGCTCGACGCGGTGACGCGCGGCGCAGACGACTGGAACGTCACGCGCGCGCTGTCCGTCGTGCTGCGCGTCTGCGAAGCCATGGAGTTCGCGCACGAGAAAGGCGTGATCCACCGCGACTTGAAGCCAGCCAACATCATGGTCGGCCGCTTCGGCGAGACGTACGTGATGGATTGGGGCTTGGCGCGCGTGCTCGGCAAGAAGGACACGAAGGACATCCGGCCGCGCCGGCAGGACAGCGTCAGCATCGTCCACACCTCACGCCGCGAGTCGACCGGCGCGACTCCGAACTCACCCCTGTTGACGATGGACGGCGATCTCGTCGGCACCCCGGTCTACATGCCGCCCGAGCAGGCGCACGGCGACCTCGAACGCATCGACTCCCGCAGCGATGTCTACGCCGTCGGCGCGATTCTCTACCACCTGCTCTCGGGCCAAATGCCGTACGTCGAGCCCGGCACGAATCCCGCGCCGTACACGATCCTCGACCGCGTCAAGGCCGGCCCGCCGACTGCTCTGCATACCTTGGTGAAGAACGCTCCCGCGGAGCTGATCGCGATCTGCGACAAGGCGATGGAGCGCGACCCCGACCGCCGCTACACGTCGATGCTCGACCTCGCCGACGACCTGCGCGCGTACCTCGAACGCCGCGTCGTGAAGGCATACGAGACCGGCGCCATCGCCGAGATGAAGAAGTGGGTCCATCGCAACAAGGGTCTCGCGGCGGCCGCGGCGATCGCGTTGATCACGCTGGCGGCAGGAGCGGCGCTGTTCGTGCGCAACACGTCGCTGAAGGCGGCGAACGCCGAGATCGCGAGCAAGAACGAACAGTTGGCCCGCAAGCAGGACGAGTTCAACCTCGTCGCGGCGCGCATCAAACTCGGCAATGCGATCGCGATCGAGGAGACGCTGTACCCGCCGTGGCCGCACAAGATCGAGGCGATGGAGAAGTGGCTGGACGGTGAGGCGGCGGAGTTGTTGGCGTTGAAGCCGTTGATCGAGCGGACGATCGCTGTGCTGGAGAATCGGAAAGGCCCTCCGCGGTTCGTCGATCAGGCGGAGCAGTTTCTGCATACGGCGCTGACCGAGATCGTGAGGGATTATCCTCGGTTTGAATCAGAGGTCGAGCTCGTTCGTCGTCGCCTCGCATGGGCGAGGCGCATCGAGGAACTCACTTTGCACCATCCGAATGCGCGCGTCTCTTGGGCAGCAGCTCGCGACGCCATCGCCAATGCTGACGACGTCGTGGCTTCGATGCGTTATCGCACGAATCCTGTCGTTCTCGAACCGCAGTTGGGTCTCGTGCCGATCGGTATGAATCCAGTCACGAAACTGTGGGAGTTCTACGAGCTTCGGTCGGCGTGCGATGTTGTGGTGGGTCGTGATCCAGCGAGCATCGAGATTCCAACCCATCGCGAGGACGGATCGATCGAGATGAGGAACGACACCGGCATCGTGTTCGTGTTGTTGCCTGGCGCGACCTTTCTCCAAGGCGCGCAGAACAAGGATGCGAGCGCACCGGGCTTTGATCCCATGGCGGACGGCGATGAATCGCCTCAGTCCGTCACCCTCGCACCGTTCTTTCTGGCCCGACATGAGCTGACGAATGGGCAGCGATATCGACTCGAGGAGGTCGTCGATCCTTCGGCGCGAGAGATTTCTTCCCGGGCTCACATCGCGTCCGCCCCCCCGGCCATGGAGTGGATCTACCCCGCCGAGTTTGCGACTTGGGGTGACTGTTCGACCTTGCTTCGTCACTTCGGTCTCGCATTACCTACCGAAGCCCAATGGGAGTACGGCGCGCGCGCCGGAACGACGACACCGTGGTGGACGGGCTCGAACGTGGAATCTCTCCTTGGCGCGGCGAATATCGGTTCATATCGAAACGAGGATGGATCCCTTCAAGACGGCAACCTGGGCGATGGGTTTGACGACTTGTCGCCGGTGGGGACGTTCGCCGCGAGTCCATATGGTATCTACGATGTGCACGGGAATGCGTGGGAGCGGTGCCAGGATGCCTACTCGGTCGAGTACCCTGAGCCACGACTCGGAGACGGCCTGCGGGTGCGGCAATTTCGTAGGACATCAGACGACTTTGGGACTCACGTGCTTCGTGGCGGCAATTACGATCTGTCCGCATGGTACGCGCGCTCCGCGGCTCGCGACAGAGACGACGTGTCGTACCGTAGCGACGCGATACTGGGCGTCCGACCCGCTAGGGTCTTGGACTGAGTTGAAGTTCCCGACTTTGTCGTGGTGGCGGCCGGCTGCGAACCGCACACGCTTCGTACCAAGAGGGCCCGGTCGCTCCGCGACAGGGGCGAACTCACTGGCTCATTCCAGTGAGTCGCCTCGTCGACTTTCCTCGCCCGCACGCTGCTCGCTCGGACCCGCGGCATAACACAGTTGTCAACTTCGAGTTGGACCTCTTCCATACCGCCGCCGTCCTTCTTCGTTGCGTCTTGGATGTGCGGAACGACGCTGCTTCGAACCGCAGTCGATGAACTCATGGTGATCTGTTTGCACCAGAACGCGAACGCATGACGAGGACAGTCCGCGGTCGCTCGCGCCTCTCGATTGAATTACCTACTGACCAATCCGCAGCGCGGAACGCCTCTTCCTACCCCCTCAAGAAGAACACGAAGTCCCCACTCCCTCCATCCTCGAGATGACTGAACGTCGGCATCGCGCCTCCTTGCGCCGGACTCACTTCCTGCACACGCGCGAACAACGCCGCCGCCGTCAACGTCGTTCCCGCGCCTTCCAGCGCCGCGAGCACTGCCGCGAGGAACGGGGACTGCGCGCCCGCTCCGTCCGGCACGCGGTCGTTCGGGCGGCCCGATGCGATCACGACGTGGGCCTTCTGCGTCAGTAGCAACTCGTTCACGTGCGAGTCGCCGCCCGAGCGGAAGCGCGTCATCACGCCGCCGTAGCAGCAGTCGAGCATCAGCAGCACGTGCTTCGCTCGCATGCGGCGGATCTTGCCGTTCAGTTCGTCGGACGCGATCCACGAGTTCTCGTCGTGCGCCGCGACGCGCGGCTTGCCGTCGGCCGGGACGAGGAACCCGCTCTTTTCATCCTTCGGGTCGCGCTCGCCGTGGCCCGCGAAGTAGATCAGCACTCGGTCGTTCGGATCGGTCTCGATCAGGCGAGCCAACGCGTCGAGGATCGCTTGTTTCGTCGCGTCCGCGCCGACGAGCGTCGTGATGCGCCAGCCCTCCCACGGCATCGCTTCGAGTTTCGAGCGCAGTGCAGCGACGTCGGCCTCGGCGTTCTTCAGCGCCGCGAAGCCGCTCTTTCCATACGTGTCGCCGATGCCGATCAGCAGCGCGTGCGATGCCGCATAGCTCGGCAAGTAGCCGGGAACGTCGTCGCCGGAAGTCACCGCGCGACCGCGCGCGCCGGCATCGGCAGGCGCAGCGTCGTCGAACACGTACTGCCGCAGCATCGTCAGCACGCCGACGACGAGCCCCGCCGCCACGAGGCGCCGCACCCACACGCCGCGCGCGTTCGTCGATTCGCCGAGCGTCGTCGGGGCCGGCGCCGCGAGCTTCTCCAGTTCCTGGCGCAGCTCGGCGGCGGTCTGCGTCCGCTGCAGCGGCGCTCGCACGAGGCAACGCGCCAGAACCTGTGCGAGCGGCGACTTCGCGTTCGGCAGCACGCTCGCCGCGTCGCCGTCGCGCGGCGGATCGCGGCCGCTCCACGCGAACGCGAGCGTCGCGCCCAGCGCGAAGACGTCGGACCGTGCGTTCGCGACTTGGCCCTGGCGCTGCTCGGGGGCGACGTAGCGCGGCGCGGGCAACGGAATGCGCGCCGTCGCCGAAGTCGTCACCGTGGCGTACTGGATCGACGACATGATGCCGCCGTGCCCGGTGAACTTCGCGAAATGGAATCCCGTCAGCACGGGTTCGCCGTCGGAGCGCAGCACGACGTGCTCGGGCTCGATCGCGCGGTGCACGGCACCCGTGTCATGCAGCGCGCCGAGCGCCGAAGCGAGCTTGATGCCCAGAGCGACGACGTCGGCTTCCGTGAGCGGCCCGCCGGACGCGACGCGCGCGGCGAGCGTCTCGCCGGCGACGGCCTCCAGCACGAGCACCGGGCCGCCGGGGCACTCGACGATCTCGAGCAGTCGGATGACATTCGGATGGTCGATGCGCGCGAGCATGCGCGCTTCGGCCAGGTAGCGCTCGAGATCGCCGGTCGATGCGAGGTGCTGAGCGAGCGCGGCGCCGGGCGCCTTCAACACGACCTCGCGCCGCAACATGGAATCGTCGGCGCGAGCGAGGAACTCGGCCTCGTCGGACCGCAGGACCTCACGCACGACATAACGCGGCGGAATCTCGGGCAGGCCGGTCATCGGAAGGACACCCCGGCGGCGGATGGTAGAGGAGGCGCGGCGGATCCGGCGCGGGTGGCTGAAGCGCACCACATTCGTGCGTCGCTCGTTCGAGCTCGCATGAGGGTCGGTCCCGCCGCCGGCTCCTCGCGTTCGGTGACGGCCGAAGGCACGACCGTCCTCGGGCCGCTTCTCGAGGAGTTCGGGCCGAGCGGGTGTCGCCGTGGTTCACGAGCCGGCGGTTCAGAGTCCGTGAACATGAGTCCAACGGATTGATTCACGTTCTGTCAGCAGCCAGCCGGGGTCGAGGCCAGCGGGCGGGGGGGGGGGGGGGGCCCCCATAACACCGACACCAAATACGGGGAATTGCTGCAGCGGCCCCCCCCCCAACCCGCAGGTCACGTTTTAAAGGGGTCACAACCATTCAAACACGT
>JAEUIB010000697.1 GCA_016795255.1 Planctomycetota bacterium | reverse complement strand
GAACTCGCGGTACGGCTCCAGGCGCGGCGCGATCGACACCGTCCGGGCCTTGCCGTCGGCCGCAGCCACGTCCACGCGGACCGCCGTACCGTCGGAATCCTGCATCGCGGCGAGCAGGTCCGACCACAGGCGGATCGGCTTGCCGCCGATCGCGACGACGCGATCGGTGTCGCTCAGGCCCGACTCGGCCGCCGCCGTGCCCTGCGTCACCCGAACCGGAATGCCGCCTTCCACGGGTTTGGTCGACAGGCCGAGCGCGACGTCCTTCGTCAGCGCGTCCGCGAACTCGCCGATCATCGGGACGTCGAATGGAGTGCCGTCGCGGACGACGCGCACCAGTCGATTCGACCGCGGTGGCAAGTCGACGAGATCGCTCTCCGATCGCACCGGCACGCCGTCGACGGCTTCGATCACGTCTCCGGCGGCGATCGGAGCATCGGCGCGGGAGAACGGGCCGCGGACGGCGATGATCGCGTTCGCGTGCGCCATCAGGCCGAGCAGGTATCGCGAGCCCTCGCCGTGCCGCGGCACGACGGTCGTCGTGATCGTCTTGCCGTCGCGCTCGACCTCGAGCGCGATCCCCGAGTCGTCGACCGCGTCGAGGCGTCGCTGCGATTCGGCGTTCGCGGGTCGACCGGCGATCGTGATCAGGCGATCGCCGTCCATCAGCCCCGCCTTCGCCGCCGGACCGTCGGGTTCGACGCGGATCCGGTAGTTGGTCGGCTGGGACGCTTGCATCGACGGATGCCCGTACGCGTCGTTGTATTCCGGCACGACCGGGACGTCGATTTCCTTGCCGTCGCGCTCGATGCGGACGATCGTCCGCTGCGGGTCGCCGAGTGCGACCTCGAGCGCCAGATCCTCGAAGCTCAGCACGTCGTGGCCGTTCACGGAGCGCACGAGGTCGCCCTCGGTGAGTCCGGCCTTCCACGCCGGCCCGCCGGGATTCACGCCACCGAGCCGCGGCTCGAGCATCGGAACGCCGGCCGAGAACACGATCGGGAACGCGATCAATCCGAAGATCACGTTCATGATCACGCCGCCGGAGAAGATCAGCGCGCGCTCGCCGACGCTGCGCGACAGGAGTTCTTCCGGATGCCCCGTGGTCTCGCCGGGCACGTCGCCGGCCATCTTCACGTAGCCGCCGACCGGGACCATCGAGAACCGATAGTCCGTTCCGCCACGCACGAAGCCCCACAGGCGCGGGCCGAAGCCCAGCGAGAACACCTCGACCCGCACGCCGACGAATCGGGCGCACAGGAAGTGGCCGAGTTCATGGACGAACACGACGAGTCCGATGCCGAACGCGACCAGCAACGAATTGCCGATCGCGTCGAGGGACACGCCGAGACTCAGCAGATCGACAGACATCGGCGGGTCTCCTCTCTGGCCCACGCGTCGGCGGCCAGGATCTGGTCGAGCGTCGGATGCGCCACGTTCGTCATGCGCTCGAGCACGTCCCCGGCGACCGCGGGAATGCGATCGAACGACGTCCTGCGCGCGAGGAACGCGTCCACGGCGACTTCGTTCGACGCGTTCAGCACGGCGCCGGCGAGCCCACCGGCCCGCGCGACCTCGTGTCCGAGACGGAGCGCCGGGAATCGATCGAGGTCCGGCGCTTCGAACGTCAGCTTCGCGAACTTGGCGAGATCGAAATAGCCCTCGCGTGTGTTCGATCGCGAGGGATACGACAACGCGTAACGGATCGGCACCGTCATGCTCGGTACGCCGAGCTGAGCGAGGATCGAACCGTCGACGAACTCGACCATCGAGTGGACGACGGACTGGCGGTGGACCAGCACGTCGATGCGGTCGGCGTCGAGCCCGAACAGCCAATGCGCTTCGACGATCTCGAGCGCCTTGTTCATCATCGACGCCGAGTCGATCGTGATCTTGCGGCCCATCTGCCAGGTCGGATGCTGCAGCGCCTGCTCCGGCGTGACGGTCGCGAAGCTCGCGGCCGGCAGGTCGGCGAACGGACCACCCGACGCCGTCAGGAAGATCCGGCGCACCCGCTCGATCGGTTCGCCGCCGATCGACTGGAACACCGCCGAGTGCTCGGAATCGACGGGGACGATCGATGCGCGCGTCGATCGGGCGAGCTCCATGACCGGCGATCCGGCCATGACCAAGGCTTCCTTGTTCGCCAGTGCGAGGGTGGCTCCGAGTCGCACCGTCTCGAGACTCGACGGCAGTCCGGCCGCGCCGGTGATCGCGGCCAGCACGAGATCCGGCCGGCGTTCGCGCAGCACGAGGACCGCGGCGTCCTGGCCGACGATGACGCGGCAGCCGAGCGCTCTCAGCTTCGGTTCGCAGGCGCGTCCGGCGTCTTGATCGACGATGCCGACGACCTCGGGGCGCAGGCGTTCGGCCTGCTTCAACAGGAGTTCGGTGTTGGTGTGGGCGACCAGCGACACGACGCGATGCGTGGCTTCGAGTTCGTCGAGCACGGCGATCGCGCTGCGCCCGACCGAGCCTGTGCTTCCGAGGAGACTGATCGTGCGCATCGGGCCCAAACGTCAACGCCAAAGCGGGCGATGATAGCGGGCGATCTCCGAGCCCCGCACAGCGGTTTCGGGCGCGCGGCGTTCGCCTATCATCCGGCGCATGTGGGAACAGCAAGCTCGCTTCTGTCCGATGTGCGCCGGGGAGCTCGCCCCGAAACTCCACTTCCATCGCGAACGATTGCGGTGCGGTGCGTGCGGTTTCGTGCTCTACGCCAATCCGGCGGCCGCGGCCGCCGCGATCGTGCTGCGGGGTGACGAGGTCCTGATGATCCGCCGATCGATCGAGCCGTTCCGCGGGCATTGGACGCTACCGGCCGGTTACGAGGAGGTCGACGAGCCGCCGGCTCGGACCGCCGTACGGGAGACCTTCGAGGAGACGGGAGTCGTCATCGCGATCCGCGGCCTCTACGACGTGCTGTACACGTCCGACGACCCGCGCAAGCGCGCGATCCTCATCGCGTACCTCGCCGACCCGGTCGGCGGAACTCTGCAAGCTGGCGATGACGCGCAAGATGCGCGCTATTTCCGGCTCGACGCGTTGCCGGACGACATCGGATTCGCGAACAACCGGCGGTTGTTGAACCGGCTCGTCGACGACTGGAAGTCCGGTGAGTTCCGCATGGTTCCCACCCTCGAGATGCCGTGAGCGTGACGTGGCGTCACTCGGCACGCCGGGTGCAGCCGGTTCCCATGGTCGCCGGCATCCCGCTTGGAGCTCCCGCATGATCTTCGACGTCGCGCTGGTCCTGGGTATCGCCGTGGGCTCGACGATCGCCGCGGACGATCCGCCGACGCCCGAGCAGTTGCGGGCCCAGGTGACGTCGCTGCTCGAGACCGGCGACGTGACCGGGGCGCTCGGAGTCGCGACGCAATTGGTCGCGCGTGGGGGAGGGCAGAACGCCGACGACCT
>JAEUIB010000677.1 GCA_016795255.1 Planctomycetota bacterium | reverse complement strand
AGGCCGACGAACACGAGCAGCAGAACGCCGATCGCGACGCTCGTCCAGGCCGCATCCAGCGTTCCTTCGAAATCGATCAGCGTTCGGATCAGGCCGAGGATCAGCACGCCGACGAGCGTGCCGGCCACCGAGCCGACGCCGCCCGACAACAGCGTGCCGCCGATCACGACGGCGGCGATGACGTCGAGCTCGAGCCCGACCGCCGACGCCGGGTCGCCGGACGACTTGTACAGCGTGAACACGCAGCCCGCGGCCGCCGAACACAGGCCGGCCAGCGCGTAGACCTGCACGACGCGGCGCGAGACCGGAAGTCCCATCGAGCGCGCGGACCTCTCGCTGCCGCCGATCGCGAACACGTGACGGCCGAACGGCGTCCGCGTCGCGACGACGATGCCGACGACGAGCACGAACACGAACGCGAGCGCGCGCAGCGGCAGCGTCGCGCCGTCGCCGAGCTCGACCACGGCGGACCGCGAACTCCACGTGAAGAACGGATGGTCGATCGCGAGGTTCTGCGGAGCGATGACGAAGCCGAGCGCGCGGACCGCGTACATGCCGGCCAGCGTGACGATGAACGCGGGCAGCTCGAACGCGCGGATCAGCCAGCCGTGGATCGTGCCGAGCAGCGCGCCGCACGGCAACGCGACCGCGAACGCGACCAACGGATGCCAGCCGGCTTCCACGCGCGTCGCGACGAAGATGCTCGTCGCCGCGATCACGGCGCCGACCGACAGGTCGATGCCGCCCGCGAGGATCACGAACGTCGCGCCGACGGCGGCGATGCCGACGAACGAGTACTCGGCGAACAAGCTCGTGATCGTGCGCAGCGACGCGAAGTGTTCGTAGCGCGCCGCGCCGAACGCGAACATCGCGCCGAGGATCGCCAGCGCGGACAGCAGCGGGACGTGCCGAGCGAGTCGATCGCGCATCACGCCGCCCTCCGCAGTGCGAAGCGTCGGCGCATCACCGGCGACGCCAGCATGCAGACGAGCAGGATCACGAGCGCCTGCGGCAACGGGGCGACGTCGGCCGGCACGTCGCGCGCGTACAGCGTCGTCGTCAGCGTCTGCAAGAACACCGCGCCGACGGCAGCGCCGGCCAGCGAGAAGCGCCCGCCCGCCAGCGACGTGCCACCGACGACGACGGCGAAGATCGCCGCGAGCTCGGCGTTCTGGCCGGCGTGGAAGGGATCGGCTCCCTTGATGTTCGCGGCGACGATCAAGCCCGCGCATCCCGCGAGCAGTCCCGACGCGACGTACGCGCCCGCGATCAGCGTCTTCGCGCGCACGCCGGCGAGCCGCGCGGCCTCGGGATTGCCGCCGACGGCTTCGAGCAACATCCGCAGCGCCGTCTTGTGCACGAGCAACGCGAGCCCGACCCACGCGACGACGGCGAGCAGGAACGGCGCCGGGACGCCGACGAGTCGGCCGTTGCCGATCCACTCGAGCGTCGCGTCGTGGAACGTCGCGATGCGGCTGTCCGTGATCATCTGCGCGAGGCCGCGTCCGGCAACCATCAGCACCAGCGTCGCGACGAACGGCTGCAGGCCGAGCCCGACGACGAGTACGGCGTTCCACGCGCCGAGGGCGGCCGCGCACGCGAGCGCGAGGCCGAT
>JAEUIB010000662.1 GCA_016795255.1 Planctomycetota bacterium | reverse complement strand
CTCGGCCTCGGTCGCCGCCGGATGGGCGAGCAACTCCTCGTACAACGCGCGGCTCTCGTCCCGCCGTCCGGTGCGCGCGAGGAACGACGCTTTGTGCTCGGTCGCGAACAGGCGCGAGAACGGCTTCTCGAACTCGATCGCGAGGTCGATCCACTTCTCCGCGCCGGCCGTGTCGCCCTTGCGTTCATGCAGCGTGAACACGTTGTAGGACATCATCGCGCGGTCGATCGGCGACAGCTTCTCGCGCACCAGCGCCGCGAACGCGTGGATCGCCGCGTCGACCTGGTCGAGTTCGGCGAGAGCGTTGGCCTTGCGCGCGGCATCGCTGTATTCGGCGTAGTTCATGGGGGTCCTCGAGGATGCGGTCGGTCGTGGCCCTCAGGGAATCACGACGCACGACGGGATGTCACGCGGATTGATCGAGGATGTACTCCGTCGAACTGAGGAACTCGCGGCGTGGCCTCGGGGCGTTCCCATGGCGGGGTGGATCCGCCACAATCGCACGCGATTCGTTCCGGGGTACGGGTCAGGGGGAACGTCGTGCCGATCCGCAGGCAACCGAAGTCGCATACGGGGTGGGTCGTCGCCGGGACACTGCTCGCCGTCGCCGCGGCTCACGTGCTGACTCGAGATCGTCGGGTTCACGACGCGCCGGTCCCGACCGGATCGTCCGTCGACACGGTCTCGAACCTGCACGCGTCGACGTTCTCGGGGGGCACGCTGAGGAGGCGCCTCGAGACCGCCCAGTTCGCCCGGGACAGCGAATCCGCGTCGCTCGCGGAGTTCACGAAGGGGTTCGCGGATCGCTTCGCGCACCACGGCGGATTGCAGGTCGTGCGGAACGTCGTGAACGCCGGACCGGTGACGCCGGACGCCGACGTCGTCGTGCGCGTTGCGGAGCGGGCCGACGGCACCATCGACGTCTTCGTGACGAACACGCCGTGCGGAAGCGACGCGGTCTCGTTCGACGACGCGACGCAAGGGTTCGGCTTGGCGGCCTTCGAGGCGAGCTTCTCGACGACGCGAACGCCTCCACCCTCGACGCCGGACGAGTTCGAAGCGATGGGCGCGGGCGCGGCCGACCGACTCGCGGAACGCCTTCGCACGGAGTTCGAGGACGCGTGGGATTGGGATCGACTCGGCCCATCCTGGTTCGCGCGGGGCAACGCGACGCTGGACGCTCCAAAATGGCCGAAGTCCGCCGTCGTGACGTTGCTCGGCGACGTGCGTCAGCCGTTGCAGCACGTCCACCGCGCGTACCGGGTCGACTTCCTCCCGGACGAGGACGTCGCCGCAACGCTGAGCGCGTGGCAGGACGAACTGCGCGGCGACGGATTCGTGGCCGGATCGACCGGGAGCGGAGCGACGGAGATCGAGCGATTGCACGTCGTCCGCGGCGACGAATCGATCCGGTGGGTCACGGCCACGTCCAAACCGAAGCCCGATCCGAACGCCCGCACGTTCGTCGTCTACCACGTTCGCGCCTTCAGCGCCGCCGAGCGCGATGCGGCCGTCGCGGTCTGGCTCGAGAGCGACCCCGCGTTGGATCTCCTGCAGCAGGTTCCGGAGCCTTGCCTGATCCCTCACGCGGTGGACCATGCGGCCGCATGGTTCGAGCGCATCGATCGACGCGACCCGCACGAGGTGCTGTGGCTCGCCAGCGTCACGCGAGACCTTGCGGAGTTCCGACCGCGGATCGGCGAGCTGCTCGAGATTGCGATCGCCGATGCGCTCGAACGCCTCGACTCGCCCGGGCTCGTGCACGAGCTCGCCCGCGTCGCGGACGATATGGGCATGGAGGCCACGGAGCTCATCAGCGACGATCGGTTGCGCGACGCCGGCTGGTGGATCCTCGACCCAGATCGCGTCGAGTCGTTCCCGATGCACCTGCGATCGCTCGACACGCTGCTGCTCGCCGCCCGCGACGACCAAGGGCGCGTCGGGGCCGCGAAACTCGTGCTGCAACGACCCGAGCCGCCGGCGACACGGATCTTCTGCACGTTCACGCGCATCTTCGACTGCACCGGCAACGACTTCATCAGCTTCCAGTCCGCCGAAGTCGACGAGCGCTCCTCGGCGTTCGACTTCCAGATCGCGCGGCGGAGGTGGCGACTCCGCGTCCAGCCGCAGGACGACGAGAACGACGAGACCATCGTGTGTGTCGAGGCGGCGAACTGAGAGTTCGCGCCTCCAGTTCGTCGCTGTCGCCGAGCACGCAGCGGTCATCCGAAGCAGCAATCCCCCTGGACTCTTCGCTCGCCTCGTCCATCGCGGGTGGTGGCACTTCGCGACGCAGAGCGACGAAGACGCGGCCCAAGCTCGACTCAAGCGTTGGCTCAATGGAAGCGACGAACATCTGTCGCCTTGCCGCTCCATCGAGGACGACGATGCTCTGCCTCGAGGCACTTCAGAGGTGCTCTCGACACTCGACTTCGGAGCGTGGGGGAGGACGCACGAATGGCAACGGTGAGAAGCTTCGAACATGCACACATCGAGCAGCTCGCTCGCATCCTCGGCGAGACCGATGCGGGACTCACGGGCAGCGAGATAACCGAGATGCTCTGCATCTGCGGCATACCCGACGTCCTTGGGCCAGGCTCGACGAAATGGCGGCGCATTCTCGAGGCGCTTTGGTCGAAGCAGACCGAGAACGGCTGCGGCAATCACGTACTGCGCTTCGTCCAGGAGGTGATGAAGCCGGTGCGGCACCGTGGTGACAGCGAGTGGCACGAAGCGACGCGGGCAGAACTCAACGAGGTCTTTGCGTTCGCAGGGCTCGAGCTTGGAAGCGACGCGCAGTTTCGCGGCCGGTCGGCCGCGACCACGCTCTCGGAAGCCGAGGGACGTGCGCAACACCTTCGAAAGAAGCTCCGTGACCGTGGCGTACACCCTTCCGTCCTGCGGTTCTGCCGTGCTGAGTTCGTGCAGAAGAGCTACTTCCACGCAGTACTCGAGGCGACGAAGAGTATCGCCGAACGGGTGCGCAAACTGGCCGGGCTCTCGATGGACAGCCACGAGCTCGTCGAGGTTGCATTCGGAGTCTCCAAGGGTGGGGGAGCGCCGCTTGTTGCCTTCAACTCACTCCAGGATCCGAACGAGGAAAATGAGCACCGCGGGCTCATGAATCTCATGAAGGCGGCGTTCAGTGCCTTCCGCAACGTCACCGCGCACGCCCCAAAGGTAAATTGGCCCATCGAGGAACAAGACGCCCTCGACATCCTCTCGCTCGCCTCACTGCTGCACCGTCGACTCGACCGGGCGGTGAACACAAGAACGGGAGCACCCGGCTCATCAGTTCCCTAAGGGATCGGCCGCACAGGCTACTGCCGATATTCTGGGAATGGCCGAAACTTTCCGCGATCGGCTGGTGAGTAGTTAGCGGATGGCGGGCTCCGCTCGCCCGGCCACGTACTCAGGGGAATGCCAGTGCCACACGCGAAGCCCCTCAGATTGACCTGGATTAATCCGCGTCCTGCAGTCAGCGAATGGCGACTAACCGGAGCTCGCTAGTCAATCAATCATTTAGAAGCAAGCGACCTTCGTAATGCCTTTGCTGCCGGAGCGCTTCGCAAATCGGGAAAAGCCACACGACCATCAACTGCTCAATTGGTAGCTCACGTGCCGGCCGTGAGCGAGCCCACTAGGCATATTTCTGCCCGATGGGTGAAACGCCGGAGGGAGTAGCTTATGCAATGCTCTTGCGTTGGCTGACGCTTCTCGGCGTCGGCATGTTGTTCTTCACGTTTTCAAGCGCCGACGCATATGCCGGCGGCTCGTTCACCGCAACTGGTACCACGACCAACGGCACGTCCCAGAACGCCGACCCCAACCTTCGCCCGAACAACGATCCGGGAACGATCACGGTGGTGACTGTGAAGGTCAACGGGGTCACGGTGCCCAGCGAAGACTACGTCGACTACGACAATGGCACCAGCCAGGCGAGAGTTCACTCTTACTCGGCACTTCCCAACGCCACGCCCGTCGAGGCTCGCGGTACGACAACGAATAGCTGGAAACATACTTGGTCCTTGACCTTCAGTTAACGGCTATACTACGCGCCCGGGCACGCAGCGTGCCCGGGCGCGCCATCCGTAAGTCAGAAACACTCCAGTTCCCCAGGTGATAATGCGACCATTTGGCCTCGTATTCCTTGCGACAGCAGTTGGGCTAGGAACCATCGTGATAGGAGTCTGGATCTCGGGTCCGTATGACTCCACGACAACTCGTTCCAGTGAGCCAACGAGTATTTCTGCACCCACGCCGCCCAATCAACTTGCAGACTCGAGCGCGAGTGAGCCCAGTAATCCATCAGTTGAGCGTCACGAGGTAAATGCGCCCGCTAATGCCAGCCACACATTAGAAGTGGCGTCAGCGGTTGGGCTGCCGGTCACGATGGTGCTCATCGAACAGGAGGACGGCTCGATAAAGCAGATCGCATCCCAGAACGGGCTAATCGACCTGCCGGAGGGGCTT
>JAEUIB010000657.1 GCA_016795255.1 Planctomycetota bacterium | reverse complement strand
GCCGTTGCCGCGCACGAGCGTCGCGACACCGTTCTGGTTGTCGCCGACGACCACGTCCGCGAATCCGTCCCCGTCGACGTCCCCGGCGCCGATCGGCCACGCCGTCGCGCCGGTGACTTTGGTCGCCGACAGCGTGAAGCTCGCGGCGCCGCTCGCACGCAGCAGTCCGACGCTGCCGCTGTAGTAGTTCGACACGAACACGTCGAAGCGGCCGTCGGCGTTCGCGTCGGCGGCCGCGACTTGCCATTCGCCGCCGCCTCCGGCGTCGACGCCGCCGACGTTCGTGAATGCGCCGGTCCCGTCGTTGCGCAACACGCGGACGTCGGTGAGGTTCGCGGCCGCGAGGTCGAGATCGCCGTCGCCGTCGATGTCGAGCGCCGCCAGGCCGTGGCACGAGCCACCGACGCCGGTGACGATCGGCGCGTGATAGCTGCCGGCGCCGTCGTTGACGAACAGCGCGATCGAGTTGCCGTTCTGATTGCCGGTCACCAAGTCGGCGAGGCCGTCGCCGTCGAAGTCGCCGACGTCGTTCGGGCTCGGCTCGCCGCCGCCGGGCAGCGGCACGATCGTCGTCGGACCGAACGTTCCGCACCCGTCGTTGCGCTTGACGCGGACGTCGGACGAGACCTCGTTGGTGCCGCTCATGTCGGGACTGCCGTCGCCGTCGACGTCGAGCGCGTTGAAGCCGTACAGCCGGGTCAGGCCTTCCCCGGGCAGCCGGAACTCGACGACGTCGGCGAGCTGGAACTGCGCCGAGCTCGCGCCGCCCTTGATCGAGAACGACGATTGGAAGCCGCGCGTCAGCGTCTCGAGCGTCGCCGATCGGACGCTCGACGCGACGCGGACGTGGACGGTCTCGGCGATGAAGTACGGTCGGGTCGGAGCGAGCGTCACTTGGGTCGCACTGCCGTCGAGCGACACGACGACCGGGACGACGCCGCTGGTCTTGCCGGTGACCTTGAACGCCGAGGCCGTGACCGAGCTCGGATCGAGCGGTTGATCGAACGTCAACACGACGCTGCGCGCGGGACTCACGCCGAACTCGAGGTTGGCGGGAGAGACCGCGGACACCGTCAGCGCTGCGAACGCGGACGCGCTGCAGACGACGAAGGACGACGCGACGAACGTGGCGAGACGACGCGACATGAGTGGGATCCTTGCGGATGCCACCGTTCCACCCACCGAGACCCGGGAAGTAGACGCACGACGTGTCGTCGAGGTTCCGCCGCGGACGAGCCGCGTCGAACGTGCGTCAGGTCAGCCCTTGGCGACGGCCTTCGTGCCCGCGCGGTAGCGCTTGACGAACGCGGTGATCTTCGGGCCCGGGCATTCGCTGGAGCCGTGATCGTTGTGCTCGCGGATCTCACGGTGCGTCAGCACATTGCCGGACGAGATCCCGTTCTTCTTGCGCAACCAGTCGAGCAGCCGCGTCAGCGACGACTCCTGCGCCGACGACAGACCGCGGCTCGAGTAATCGCCGAGCACGCAGATGCCGACGTTGCCGGCGTTCAGTTCGTGATTGCCGGCGTGCGCGCCTTGCCAGCGCAGCTCGCGACCTTCCCAGATGCGACCGGCGCGATCGACGAGGAAGTGGTAGCCGATGTCCGCCCAACCGCGATCGCCCTGGTGCGTGCGCTGGATGCCGCTGATGTGAGCGGCGGTCATCGCCGTGTCGGACGAATCGAACGGCGTCGCGGAATGGTGGACCGTGACGCGCCAGATCTTGCCGATCGGGTCCTTGTCCCACGTCGCCGGCCGCGCGTTCCACTTCGCGCGCGGCAGGATCGGCGGCGCACTCGGGTCGGCGACGGCGACGGTCGCGGTCGACGTCGAAGGCGTCGCCGGCGCGGGCGGCGGGGCCGTGAAGCGTGCGTCGAGCGCCGCGAACTCGGGCCGCGTCGTCTTGATGCGCGAGCGGTACGAGCTCGCTTCGGCGGTGCGGTTCAACAGCTTCGCGGTCAATGCGAGGCGGTGGTTCAAGCGATCGGCGTCGAGTGCGCCGGGGACGTCGGACGCGCGCTTGTAGTGCGCGAACGCGCCGTTCCAGTCGCGCTGCTCGAGATCGACTTCGCCGTTCAGGAACGCGATCCGCGCGTCGATCGACCGCTTCTCGCCGGCGCTCGTCACTTGGCGATTGCGCGTCTCGGCGCGCAGCAGGTCTTCGCTGGCCGCGCCGGGATCACCCTGGCGCAAGCGGCACTCGGCGCGTCCGAGCAGCACGCGCGACGCGAGCTGATGATCGGTGAACGTCATCGCGCGGCCGGCGAGCTTGTCGAACACCGCTGCAGCCGCCGCGACGTTGCCGCGTCCGAGGTCGGATTCGGCGCGCGACACTTCGAGTCGCGCGTCGGTGTTGTTCGTCACGACGGGACCACCGCCCGGGGACGAGCACGACGACGTGACGTGGGCGATGCCGATGAGGACGACGAACAACAGCATCGGGCTTCGGCGTCGTTTCGACGAGCGCCTTCTGGCCATGGACACCCTCCCCAGGGAACGGCGAGGTTTGCGCGCGAGAGTGCGATTCGAGGGGTCACGTCCTCCGGTTCGGCGGCGCGAGTCTAGGTGGGCCCCCGAGGGGCCGGAGCGACAAAGTCGACGACTTGTCGGGGAATCCGTCTCGGGCGTTCGGGGATGCCACATCGGGCGCCGACCGGTGGTGCCGGATGGCTGGGCCTCTGCGGCAGCGGCACGGTTCCGGCGCCCGTTCCGGACCCGCGAGAGCGGCCGGATCCGAACCCGGTTCGCGCCCGGGAACCGAACCGGGAACGGCGGCTGTGCCGGCGTCCCGACGAGGACCGGTCGAGCCGTGGGCTTCAGGTTCGTGACGTCGCGCAACGGGGAATTGCGTTGTGCGCCGCGCGCCGACATCGGGCCTTCAAGATCGGCCGTCCGGAAAGCCGAAGCCGCTTGCGGAGATGGCCCCGCCGATGCACCGACGTCGACTCGATCTGCGCCTGCGGTTCGCGGGCCGCGAGAACCTCGCCCGCGTACGCGCTCTCGTCGCGTCGCTGCTGCGCGAGGAGACCGACGTTCCGTTCCGCGACGACGAAGTCGACGAGATCGTGCTCGGCCTGCAAGAGATCCTGACCAACGTGCTGCGGCACGCGTACGGCGGTGATCCGACCGGCCGCGTCGATCTGCGCGTCGTGGTGTTCGGCGGGCGCTTCCTCGCGCGCGTCCGAGATCGCGGGGCGCCGGTGCGCGCGGACGCGTTGGCGATGCGTACGCCGTCGGCCGATGCCGAGGCCGGCCGCGGCCTGATGCTCGTGCGCCGGACGATGGACCGCGTGCGCTACGGACGCCGTGGGCAGGTCAATTTCGTCCACCTCGAGCGTCGGGCGCAGGCTGCGGGCGCACCGCGATGACCGACACCGGGACTCGTCGCAAGTGGTCGCAGGCCGATCGCTCGATCGCGGCCGCGTTGTTGCGCGCGCACCTCGACGACGACGTCGACGCGCTGACGTGGATCCCCGAGTCCGGCCCTCGCGTGAAGGTCGAGCGGTCGATCGCCGGCGCGCGGACCGGTCGGCGCGCGCGGACGCGCGTCGTTCCGCTCGACGTGTTCGGCAAGGACGCGGGTCGCGTCGTCGCGCGCGGCGCGAACCTCGAGCGCTGCGTCGCGTCGACGGACGTCCTGCGCGCGTGGCTCGAGCAGCGGCACGAACTCGACGACGTCGTCCGCGCGCTGCTCGACAGTTTCGAAGAACTGCATCTGCTGTGGGATCTGGCCGAGCGGATGCGCGACGCGGCGACGTTTTCCGACGTCGCGCGGTTGGCCGTCACGCGGCTGCACGAGGTCATGCCGAGCCGAGCGCTGGCGTTGTACGAAGCCGACGACGACGGCTTCGTCCGCATCGCGTGTTCGGGCGGCGAGCCGCCGGAGCGCATCCGTCGCGACGATCCGCTGCGTCGCCTGATGCGCGGCCAGTCGGCGAACGTGATCGCGGCGCGGGCGCTGCGCGCGACCGGATCGGGGCTCGGAGCGTCGGCGCGGCGCGAGTTCGCGATCGCTCGCCTGCGCGGATCGCGGCGCACCTGCGGCTGGCTGGTCGCGACCGACCGGCTCGACGTGCGGGGCGCGGCTCGCGAGTTCTCGGCGACGGATCGCCGGCTGTGCGAAACCGTCGCGAGTCTCGCCGCGACGATGCACGAGAGCCTCGCGCGCGCGGCGTCGGCGCGCGAGATCGAACTCGCGCAGCGCGTGCAGCGCGCTCTGATCCCGACCGAGGCACCGGCCGTGGCCGGCTTCCAGATCGCGTTCGACTGCGCGCCGAAGGCCGCGGCCGGCGGAGACTTCGTCGCGTTCCAGAAGCAACGGGGCGGCGCGTTGTCCGCGGTCTGCGGCGACGTCGCGGGGCACGACGTCGCGGCCGCCGTGCTGATGGGGGCGACGCGGGCGGCGCTGCTCGTCGCGGCCGGTGAGGGCCGCCGACCGGCCGCCGTGCTGCGCCAGGGCGCGCGCTGTCTGCATGCGGATCTGGTGCGCGCGGAGTCGTTCGTCTGCGCGCTGGTCGTCGGCATCGACCCGAACGCCGGAGCGCTGACCGTCGCGTCCGCGGGGCATCCGCCGTTGTTCGTCTGGACGCCGGACGACTTCGAGTGCATCGACACCGGCGGACCGATCCTCGGCGTCGACGCCCGGTTCCCGTACGAGGAGTCGGCGGTCGCACTGGCTCCCGGCAGCGTGCTGATCGCCGCCAGCGACGGCGTCCTCGAGGCGGCCGGCAAGGACGGCGAGCTGTTCGGCGAGAACGGGCTGAAGCGCGCGCTGGACGCGGCTCGACCCGCGACGGCAGCCGCGGCGCTGCTCGCGATCCAATCGGCGCTGTCCCGGCACGCGCCGTCGGCGAAGGACGACCGGACGATCCTCGTCGTCCGCCGAGCAATCTCGTGACCGTCTCAAGTTCGTCGCTGGCGCTGCCGATGAGACGACCGACGAACGCGAGACCTGACTCCTCCATGTCCCGCTAGGGCGAACGCATGAGCAAGAAGAAGATCCTGGTCGTCGACGACGAACCGTTCATCCTGCGGTCGCTGAGCTTCGTGCTGCGGCGCGAAGGCTTCGACGTGGACGAAGCGCGCAACGGCGACGAAGCGCTCGAGGCGATCCGCGCGACGCGGCCGAACCTCGTGCTGCTGGACGTGATGATGCCGAAGAAGAACGGCTACGAGGTGCTGTCGGAGGTCAAGTCCGACCCCGAGCTACGCACGACGTACATCATCATGCTGACCGCGAAGGGTCAGGAAGCCGACCGCATCAAGGGCATGGAGCTCGGCGTCGACGAGTACATGACCAAGCCGTTCTCGCCGATGAAGATCGTCGAGCGCGCGAAGGCCGTGCTGCTCGCGACTCCTTCACCGCAAGCGCCGACCTGACGACGGCCCGCGCCGTCACACCGTCCGATCCCCGTCGATCCCCGGCATCGTGCGCGCGAGCACGACCGCCAGCACGATCGTGGCGACACCGAGCACCGCGTAGATCGGTTGCAGCGAACCGACTCGGTCGACGATCGGCCCGAGCGCGAACAACGTCACACCGAACAACGCTCGGCCGCAGAACGATTGCAGCGACAGGATCGTCGCGCGCGCTTGCGGCGGCGCGAAGCGGTTCGTGAAGCCGCGCACGACCGGCTGCATCAGTCCGAACGGGATCTGCTGCATCGCGAACAGCGCGATGCACCACGCGTCGTCGACCCACGCCAGCGCGAGGAACGATGCGGCGAACGCATGCACCAGCACCATCGCGAGGCGTCGCGCGCCGAGGCGCTCCTGGATGCGATGCGCCGATCGTGCGAACGGCGCCGCGACGAGGTTGAGGACGCACAGCGTCGCGCCGTAGTGCAGCGGGCGCTCGATGCCGACCGCGTGCATCTGCGGCTGGTAGAAGTGGAACGCGACGCGCAGCAGCACGAACAACGCTGTCGCATAGCCGAGGATCCATCGCAATTCGCGGCCGCGGACCGCGACGAACACGCGGGACAGCACGTGGCCGGCGCCGACGCCGCGCGGGCGCGGCGTCTCCGGCAGCGAACACGCGAGCACGCCGGCGGTCAGCGTCGCGCCGATCGCGACGTGGAACGCCGCGCCGATGCCGTACCACTCGGCCGCGAGCCCGCCCGCGAGATCCGACAACGACACGCCGAGGATGCGCATCCACTGCGCGCGCGATTCCTCGCGCATGTACTGCGCGGCGAGGCCGCGCTCGGCGAGATGGTCGTACAGCCACGCCGCGTCGGCGCCGTTCAGCAGCGTGTGCGCGATGCCGAGCGCCACCATGCCGAGTCCGGCGGTGAACACGTCGTCGGCGTGCAGCACGGCGAAGCTCGCGGCGGCGAACCCGAACGCGCCGAGAGCCAGCGTCGTGCGCCGTCCGAAGCGATCGGCGAGCACGCCGGTCGGCACTTCGAACAGGCACATCGTCACGTAGTAGAGCCCGTTCAGCGCGAAGAAGTCCGACACCGTGAACGCCTTCGCGCCGGTGAAGAACAGGTACTGCAACGGGATCCACGCCAGCGACCAGGCGAGGCACGAGAACAGTCGGAAGCGGGCGAGGACGTTCATGTGCGTGGTGGGCCGCGGGACGGCATCGTTCTACCTGCGTCGGCGCGGCGCCGGCCGCGAACTTCCGGAGACGACTTGGAATGGCCGCGGAATCGGGTGAACTCCGGCCCTCGGACGAACCCGGAGAGCACGCGGTGCGCGCGTGGATCGAGCTGTCGCGACCGACGCATTGGGTGAAGAACCTCGCGCTGTGCGTGGCTCCGCTGTTCGGTCGCGCACTCGGGGCTTCGATCGCGAGCGGTGCGCTGCCGTGGACGTTCGCGACGTTCTGCGCGTTCGCGAGCGCCGGCTACGCGATCAACGACCGCATCGACGTCGCCGCCGATCGGGAGCACGCGGACAAGCGCCGGCGGCCTTACGCGCGCGGCGCCGTCCACGGCCGCACGGTGATCGCGATCGCGCTGTTCTGGATCGTCGTCGGCGGGATCTGCTTGAGTTTCGCCGAGCGCGTCGCGGACGGCGTGCTCGGTCTCGCGCTCGCGTACGTCGTCGCGACCGTCGCGTATTCGGCCCTGCTGAAGCGGGTGTTCGTGCTCGACGTCCTGGTGCTCGCCGGGTTGTTCGTGCTGCGGATCGACGCCGGTGCGCGCGCCGCGGGAGTTCCGGTGTCGCCGTGGCTCGCCGTCTGCTCGGTGCTCGGCGCCTGCGTCGTCGGCTTCGGCAAGCGGCTGGCGGAGGTCGATCGCAACCTCGCGGTGTTCGAGCCGGGGTCCGTCGGGCTGACGCGCGCGACGCTGTTGTCGTACCGGCAGTCGACGCTGAAGGTCGTCGTGCTCGGGTTGATCGCCGCGCTCGCGTGCGTCTACACGGCCTACACGGTCGCAGCGGGGACGACGGCGCAGTTCGGCGCCGGGCGGATGCCGTGGACGCTGCCGTTCGCGCTCGCCGGCCTCGGTCGCTACGCCGTGACCGCGCTGATGCGCAGCGAACGGATCGAGGATCCGGCGCGCCTGCTGTGGACCGACCGCTGGCTCGCCGGCTGCGCGATCGGCTGGAGCGCCGTCGCGGCCTGGGCGGTGTCGGGAGGGGGGTGACGGACGTTCCGCGGCGGCGGGGCGCCGGCTCGGCGTCGTGCGCGTGCCGGACGGTCGGTCCGGCTGGTAGCATCCCCGCCCCTCGAACCCCGGAGCCCGCCTTGGACCGCGCCGACTTCCGCAGCGACACCGTCACGACGCCGACGCCCGCGATGCGACGCGCGATGGCGGACGCGGTGGTCGGCGACGACGTGCTGCGCGAGGACCCGACGATCCAGCGCCTCGAAGAACTCGCGGCGGGGCTGCTCGGCAAGGAAGCGGCGCTGTTCGTGCCGACCGGCACGATGGCGAACCAGATCGGCGTGAAGCTGTTCACGAAGCCCGGCGACGAGATCCTCGCCGAGGAGCAGTGCCACATCCTCAACTACGAGGCCGGCGCGATCGGGCTGATCTCGGGCGTCGTCGCGCGGCCGATCCCGTCCGCGCGCGGCGTGTTCACGGCGGCGGACGTCGAGCGGCGGATCCGCGGCGTCGACGTCCACGCGTCACGCACCGCGCTGATCTGCGTCGAGAACACGCACAACCTCGCCGGCGGCGTGCCGTGGACGCTGGCCGAACTCGACGCGGTGCGATCGGTCGCGACCGCGCGCGGCATCCCGATGCTGATGGACGGGGCGCGGCTGTTCAACGCATGTGCGGCCGAACGCGTCGGCGCGGCCGAGTACGCGGCCCGCGCCGATCTGGCGTGGTTCGCGCTGTCGAAGGGGCTGTCGGCGCCGGTCGGCTCGGTGCTGTGCGGCACGCGCGCGGCGATCGAAGAGTGCCGGCGCATCCGCAAGCAACTCGGCGGCGGCATGCGCCAGGCCGGCGTGCTCGCGGCGTGCGGCATCGTCGCGCTCGAGTCGATGCGCGAACGTCTCGTCGACGACCACGCGCGCGCGCGTCGCCTCGCGGAAGGGGTGGCGGGCCTGCCGGGCGTGCAGCTCGACCCGAACGACGTCCGCACCAACATCGTCATGATCCCTTTGCGCGAGACCATCGCGGCGCGCGTCGCCGACCGTCTCGCGCGCGAGCACGGAGTCCTCGCGGTCGCGATGGGCGCGGCTCGGATCCGTCTCGTCACGCATCGCGAGATCGACGATTCGCACGTCGCGCGCGCGATCGCAGCGTTCGAGGCCGTGCTCGCGGCCTGATCGATTCCCGGAGGTTCCCGTGTCCATCTTCAAGGCCTACGACATCCGCGGCATCTTCGGCACCGAGATCGATCTCGCGATCTCGGAGAAGATCGGGCTCGCGTACGCGCG
>JAEUIB010000409.1 GCA_016795255.1 Planctomycetota bacterium | reverse complement strand
CGGTGCCCTCGAGTTCGAACTCGGCTTCGACGGCGACTCCGCCGACTTCCTTCTGCGCGATCTCGATCGCGCGCGCGAGCGACGTCTTCGACGCGCCCGCGGCTTTCGCCAGTGCGGCGACGCGGTCCGCGCGCGCCTTCTTGCGAGCCGCGGCCGCCGCGGCGGCATCGTCTTGGGCGAACAGCCCCGAACTGAAGCAGCCGGCCGTGACGCACAGTCCGAGCAGGGACAGACACCAAGTCATCGTTCGCATCGTTCCTCCTCCGTCGTGCGCATCTCGGTGCGCATCGCGCGTGGCGTAGGACACGGCCGCATGCCGTGCCGCGCGACGTTGTAGTTCGCCGAGGGGCGGGCCGACCCTGATTCCTCGCTGACAACGACGTCAGACGGACGTCGCAGCCCTCCGTCGCCGCCTGACATCGATGTCAGAGGCCGGAAAGGTGCGGACGGACGCCACGGCCTCGTATCGTGCGCACCGTGCAGGTCCTCATCATCGAAGACGAACGCAAGGTCGCGGACGCGCTGCAGCGCGGGTTCCGCGGCGAAGGCCACGACGCCGTCGTCTCCGCGACCGGCGAGGACGGCTTCTTCCGCGCGACGACCGAGACCTTCGACGTCGTCGTGCTCGACCTCAACCTGCCGGGCCGCGACGGACTGCAGATCCTCGAGACGCTGCGCGCGCGCGGGAACGCCGTGCCGGTCGTCGTCGTCACGGCGCGCGATGCGGTCGACGATCGTGTGCGGGGGCTCGACCTCGGCGCCGACGACTACCTCGTCAAGCCGTTCTCGTTCGCCGAGTTGTCGGCGCGCGTCCGCGCATTGGTGCGGCGCGGTCGATCCGATCGAGCACTGCGGCGCAGCGTCGGCGACCTCGAGCTGGATCTCGTGACGCGCCGAGTCATCCGAGCGCGCCAGCCGCTCGCGCTGACCGCGCGCGAATTCGATCTGCTCGAAGTCCTGATGCGTCACGCTGGGCACGTCGTGACGCGCGCGATGCTGGCGCGCGACATCTGGGGAGAAGCGTCGTTCCAGCGAGCGACGCCGATCGACAACGTCATCGACGTGCAGATCGCGCGGCTGCGCAAGAAGATCGACGATCCGTTCCCGGTCCGACTGCTGCACACGCTGCGCGGCGTCGGCTTCGTGCTGGGCGAGACTCCGCCGTGAGCGGCGCACCGCGACGCGTTCGACTGCGATTGGCGGCGTGGTCGACCGTCGTGTTCGCGGCCGTGCTGGTCGCGGTCGGCGTCGCGGTCGTGGCGGCGTTCGCGCGCGCGCTCGACGCGCAGGCGATGCGGCAAGCGGACGCGTCGGCGCAGCGCGTCGAGCGACTGTTGGTGGACGAGCTCGGTGGGGACGTCGACGCCGCGGAACTCGCCGAGGAGCTGCGCGAGGAGGCGGACGTCGCGTGGTACGCGGTCCAAGTGCCGGGTTGGCCGCGCATCGAGAGCGCGGAATGGCAGCGGGCGGATGTCGCGGCGCTGCGTGCGGAGATGGACGCCGTCGTCGCGTCGCGCGCGACGCGACGGAACACCGTCGACGTGGAACACGTCGGGCCGTTGCGCGTGGTCGCGAACTCGGTTGCGGTCGGCGGCGCTGACATCGCCTTCGCGATCGGGTTCGAAGAGCGGCCGCTGCGCGACTCTATGACGTCGTTCCTCGCGATCCTCGCGATCGTGGGGCCGCTCGCGCTGATCGTCGCGTTCGCCGGCGGTTACTGGCTGGCCGGCCGATTGCTCGCTCCGGTGCGCGTGCTCGCCGATGCGGCCGAGGACATCACGATCGAACGCATCCGCACGCGATTGCCCGTCCGCGGCGAGTCGGACGAGTTCGATCGCGTCGCGGTCGCGTT
>JAEUIB010000633.1 GCA_016795255.1 Planctomycetota bacterium | reverse complement strand
CTTCGGATCGGGACGAACCAAGTCGGCGAAGCCGCGTACTGAAGCCGTATCCTCTGACCGCCACCGTCCGCACGAGTCCATCGAGGTCCTGCATGCGTCGCCTGCTGCCGCTCGTCCTGTTCTGGTCCGCCATCCTCGTCGCCGCGGCGACCGGCGCGCCGAAGAACAAAGTCGCGATCAAGGCGAGCGTCGCCCCGGCGAGCGCGGCGCCGGGCACTCGCGTGACGATGCGCGTCGAAGCGACCGTGCCGGCGGCGCATTGGATCTACGCACCGGACTCGCCGAAGGGCGGCGGCGAGGCCGCGAAGATCACGTGGACGCCGGGCGCGGGGATCACACCCGCGGGCGACTTGCGCTTCGCGGCATCGCACGAGAAGTTCGACCCGGCGTTCAAAGCGACGGTCCGGACGTACGAGAAGGCCGACGGTTGGTTCGAACAGGACTTCGACGTCGATGCGGCCGCGAAGCCCGGCGAACTCGCGATCCTGGGCACGCTGACGCTGCAGATCTGCAACGACCGCACCTGCACGCGCGAGACGCATCCGCTGCTCGCGACGTTCCGCGTCGACGCGACGACGACGCCGACCGGCGACGAAACTGTCGACGAAACCACCGACGATGCCGAGGACGATTCCGAGGACGATGACGACGCGGACGACGAAGCGTCGTCGGACACCGATGCGTCGAGCGTGCCCGGCGCGACCGTCGCGACCAGTCGCGTCTCGATCGAGGTCGCGTTCGAGCCGAAGGAAGCGCGTGCCGGCGAAGTCGTGTCGCTCGTGATGAAGTTGTCGATGGCGAAGGGCCAGCACACGTACGCGCCCGATTCCCCGAAAGGCATGGGGATCCCGACGTCGCTGTCGTGGGCCGCGTCGAACGTCGTGCAGCCCGAGGGCGAACTGACGTTCGATCCGGGCAAGTGGACGCTCGATCCCGGTTGGGGCGAACAAGTGCTGTTCCACACCGGGACGGTCACGTTCCGCCAGACGTTCCGCGTCCCCGCGGGGACCGCGCCGGGCGCCGTCACCGCGATCGGCACGATGTCCGGCCAAGCCTGCGACGACCGCACCTGTGAAGATCACACGCTGACGTTCGGCGCACCGCTGACGGTCCTTGCCGGCGCCGCCGATCCTGCGCGCACCGCGGCGGCTCCGGTCGCGAGCGACGGCGCCACTCCGCCCACGCCGAAGTCCGATGCATCGCCGAAGGCGAGCGGCTCGACGGCCGCGGTCGGCGTCAAGGCGAAGACGTCGCTCGGCGCGTTCCTCGTCGCGGCGATCCTGTCCGCACTGTTGTCGCTCGGCACGCCCTGCGTGTTCCCGATGATCCCGATCACCGTGTCGGTGTTCAGCAAGGACGCCGGCGGCAGCCGCGCTCGCTCGGTGTTCCTCGCGATCGTCTACGCGCTCGGCATCGTCGTCACGTTCACGTTGTTCGGCGTACTGACCGCGGTGTTCTCGGGCGCACAGGGCGCGAACGCGATCGCGTCGAACGGCTGGGTCAACCTGACGCTCGGGCTGCTGTTCGTCGTGTTCGCCGCGTCGCTGCTCGGCGCGTTCGAACTCCGCCTGCCGAGCTTCCTCGTGTCCGGCGCCGCCGAGATGCAGCACAAGCAGACCGGCATCGTGTCGGTGCTGCTGATGGGCTTCGTGTTCACGCTGACGTCGTTCACCTGCACGGTGCCGATCGTCGGCGGTCTGCTCGTCGAAGCGGCGGACGGCAGCTATCTGCGCCCGATCCTCGGCATGGTCGCGTTCTCGTCGACGTTCGCGCTGCCGTTCTTCCTGATCGCGCTGTTCCCGTCCACGCTGCGCGCACTGCCGCAAGCCGGCGGCTGGATGAACGCGGTCAAGGTCACGATGGGCTTCCTCGAGCTCGCGTTCGCGTTCAAGTTCCTGTCGAACGTCGACCTGCTGTGGAACTGGGGCATCATCACGTGGCCGACGATGCTGACCGCATGGGTCGCGATCTTCGGCGTCGCCGCGCTGTACCTGCTCGGCATCGTCAAGACCTCGTACGACGATCCGAACGCGGGAGTCGGGCCGTATCGGCTGATGTTCGGCGTGACGTTCCTGTCGTTCTCGCTGTACCTCGCGTCCGGATTCTTCGGCACCAAGTTCCCGTCGATCCTCGACGGCTGGCTACCGCCGCGCGGCTACGGCATCGCGCATCTCGGCGCGGGCGGCGGCTCGAACGCCGAGAGCGACCACCTGTCGTTCCACCCGACGTACGCGCAGGCCAAGGCCGCCGCGATCGCGCAGAACCGCCCGCTGTTCCTCGACTTCACCGGCATCACGTGCGCGAACTGCCGCGCGATGGAGAACAACGTCTTCCCGCTCCCGCGCGTGAAGGCGCAGCTCGAGCGCTTCGAGCGTGCGCAGCTCTACGTCGACGGCGATCGCCCCGACGCGAAGTTCAACGCCGACTTCCAGGAGCGGATGACCGGCATCACCGCGCAGCCGTACTACCTGCTGCTCGATCCGGCGACCGAAGAGATCCTCGGACGCTTCGAGGGCTACGCCAACACCGATGGACTCATCGAAGAGTTCATCGCCGAGGTCACGCGGGTGGCGGATGCTTGGGACGCGCGGGGGTGAGGGGCGTTCGAGGATGAGGCGTTGGACGGGACGGGAGGGAACGGGAGTGAACGGGAGTGAACGGGATTGCACGGGACTGCGCGGGACTGAACGGGATTGCGCGGGACTGAACGGGACTGA
>JAEUIB010000624.1 GCA_016795255.1 Planctomycetota bacterium | reverse complement strand
GCGAGTTCCGCGCCGAGCACGTGCTGGTGTTCGGCGAAGGACTGCAAGTCCCCGGACTCGTCGAGGCACTCGGACGGCGCATTCCGGTGCCGATCGATGCCGTCAACCAGCTCCACCGGATCTCGCTCGGGACGCGATTGCCGGCCGAAGCGGCGGCGCATGCGGCGCAGATGGGCAACGCGCTCGGGCTCGCGCTGATCGCCGCGCGTGCCGCGAGCGCGGACGTCGACCTGCTGCCGGTCAACCGCGCCCGCGAGGCTGCGCGTCGACTGCCGCGACTCGGGCTCGCGGCCGCGGTGCTGTTCGCGGCGGCTGCGTTCGCGACGTGGAGCGACGTGCGCGATGCGGAACGAGCGCGATCGCTGCGGGTCAGCCCCACCGCCGCCGAAGTCCGATCCCTGCAAGACCGCGCGGCCGCGGTCCGCGCCGGCGTCGCCGAGCTCGGGACGGCCGAGTCGTCGGTCGCGTCGCTCGTGACGGACCACGCGTCGCACTCGAACCTGCTCGCTCGCGTCCTCGCGCGGTTCGGCCCGGAAGTGAAGGACTACTCGACCGACGACGTCCGCGTCATCTCGTACGCGTTCGCGACCACGCCGGCCGACACGCTGCGACTGACGATCAGCGCGCCGCTCGACGGCTCGCAGGTGCCGACCACCGTGCGTCAGCGGTTGGGCGAACTCCGCGACCTCGCGCAGATCCAGGTCCAGGAGTTGCCCGACCGGCGGGACTCCTTCTTGCAGCGCACGGAGTACGAGGTCACGGCGACCGTGCGACCGCCGGTGGTCGGTGGGCCATGAGGGCGCTCGTCTACGTCGTGCTGATCGCGGTCGCGGTCGCCGGCCCCATCCTCTACGCGACGATCGGCGCCGACGCGCGCACGGAAACAGCGGCGGCGACCACCAGGTACCTCGCGGATCGCGCGGCGGTCGACGCGTTGCTGCGTGCGGATCGCCCGCCGCGGGACGGCGTCCTCGACGCCGCGGAAGCTTCGCTCGAGCGACGTCGGACGACCGTCGATGGACTCCGAACCGCCGTCGTCGCGGCTGCGTCCGGCGTCGACGACGCCAAGGTCCGTGAACTCGCGGCCGCATTGGGTCTGGATCGACCCGTCATCGATTCGCTGCTGACGGGAGTCACCGGCCCGGCCGCAACGGCTCGTCGCACCGTGTTGTGGAGCGTGCTCGGCGGTCTCGAGCCCGGCTCGATCGTCGAGCGTCTGCATTGCGCGTCGTTGCCGGAGCCGATCGCCGGAACCGGGATCGCGCGCTGGCGCGTCGAGGTCGCGCTCGTCGCGCCGCTCGCGTCGGTCGTCCGCAGCTCCGAAGCGCTGTGCAACGGCGACGCAGCGCGAGCGCCCGCCCTATTGATCGCGTTCGACATGGCGCGCACGCGTGCGGACGAGTGGGCTCGGTTCGCGACGCTGTTCGACCAACCGCCGGTCCGCGCGCAGGCGACTCTCGACGTCCTGGTCGCCGCCGGAGGAGCGCCATGACCGCCGGCCGGACCGACCGAATTCTGGTATTGACAGGCACTTGCCTCGTCCTTATATTTCTCGGCTTCGACCAGCTTGTGCATAAACTCTTGTCAGACAAGGGTTTAGGGGCGAGCGTCGCACCTGCCGTCACGGGGACGGACGAGGCCTCCGAACAGGCCTTCGTCACCCTGTCGCAGGGTGGATTGCCCGGTGATCCGCGCGCGGCCTTCGCCTTCGAGCGCAGTGATCTCGAGTACGCGGCGACGGCCGCCTTCGAGCCCACCGAACTCGCAAGCTTCGCCGATCACAAGCAGCGCGAGCATGGTCTCGACCGAACGCTCGCTCCGCCTGTGGCGCTGCGTTGGAACCGTGGACCGCAGGGCCTGCTCATCGAGTGGGACGGCAGTCCGCGGAACGACGCAGTGGCAAGAGAGGTTGCGGACAACCCGTTGCTGAGGACGGGGTACCGCATATACCGGTGGCGCGCAGACCAAGAGCCTGCCGCTGTCGGCAAAGTTCCTCTGGATCAGACGTCCTTCCTCGACGCCGAGGTCGGCCTTCAGGGTGGGCGCGTGTTCTATTCGGTGGTGACGGTGCTCGAAGGAATGATCGGCAACCGCGACTCTCTCATCGAGAGCGAACGCTCCGACGTCCTCACCGTCGATCTCGAAGATCGTTTCCAGCTCCGCGTGCTGTCCGGCGACGCGACCCGAGCGACGATCGAAGTCACCACCGACGGACCGGTCGGACCCCGTTCGATGGCGTTCCCGGTCGAACCCGGCTCCCCCATCGGCGCGCTGGTCTCGGTCGACGGCATGCCCGCCGATTTCCAGACCGGACTCACCGTCACCTCGATCGAACTCGTTCCCGCGACGCGGGAAGAGCGCGTTCGTCACCCCGTGTTCGCTCCCGATGGCTCGCGCGCCCGCGACGAGTCCGGGTTCGTCCATCGGGAGGACGTCCGCACCGTCAGTATTCAACGAATCGTCGTCCGCTGCGTGGACGCACGGGGATCGACCCGTACGCTCACGCTGGATCCTTCGTGAGAGTCGAAACCGAGCGTCGCCCGACGCTCGCACCCACCGGACGCCGTCACGTCGTCCGGCAGTTGGAGGAGATGCGATGAAGCATCCGTTCTCAGTCGCCCTGCGGTCGATCGCGCTGATGGGCGCGGCCTCGCTCGCGCTCTTGACCACCGCAGGCTGCTCGTTGTTCCGTTCGCACGGCGACGACGCGGCTCCGCCGGCCGACGATTCGGCCGCGGTCGCGCTCGACGACGTCACCGTCGGGACGACGGACGCCGCGACGGCCGACCCCGCCGCGGGCGAGCGCCCCGACGTCCTGCTCGCGCAGGCGAAGCAGGCGGAACAGCAGGGTCAGCTCCAAGAAGCGCGTGCGACCTACGCGCGCGTCATCGAGCTCGACCCCGGCAGCGACGTCGCGAAGGCCGGCTTCCGCGCCGTGTCCGCGACGCTCGGCATGGCGCAGGAGAACGAGGACTCGGTCGTGAAGGCGGCCGAGGAGACGGCTCAGGTGCGCAAGGCGCAGCGCCGCATCGAGGCCGAGAGCAAGATCCTGCAGGGTGAAGCGGCGATGAACGCCGGCGAGTTCGAGAAGGCGATCACGTCCTTCGAAGACGCCCGCACGATCGTCCGCTGGTACCCCGACCTGCAGCAGGGCGACTTCACCGAGGAGTCGATCCTCGCGCGCATCGATCAGGCCCGCCGCAAGCAGGTCGATCAGGCGCGTCAGGAAGAGATCGCCCGCCAGACGCGCATCCAGCGCGAACAGCAGGAGCGCGAAGCGCAGGCCGAGGCCGAGCTCGAGCACCGCATCAACACGCTGTTCGACGCGGCGAACCGCGCGTACCAGGACGATCGCTTCGCCGAAGCCGAGAGCTATCTGCGCGAGGTCCTGAAGCTGAACCCGACGAACGCGCACGCGTCGCGTCTGCTCGAGCTCGCGACCAACGCCCGGATGCAGTCCCGCGATCGCGAACTGAAGAACACCTACAAGCGCGAATGGCGCCAGTTGTTCGACGAGCTGACGGCCGACATGCGCCCGCAGATCGATCCGTTCGAGTTCCCGAACGAGAAGGCGTGGCGTCAGATCTCCGAGCAGGGCCCGATCGCGTTCTCGGTCCAGGACGACCTGACGTCGCCGGAAGAGCGCGCGATCCTCGCGAAGCTCGCCGCGGTGCCGATCACGCTGTCGTTCAGCGACACGCCCCTCGGTGAAGTCGTCAACTGGTTCAAGACGGTCACCGGCGTGAACTTCATCGTGTCGCCGGCCGTCACGTCGGCGGAAGAGCCGCAGTTCTCGGTCGCCGCCGGCCCGATGCCGGCCGACGAAGCGCTGCGCCTCGTCCTCGACATCTCGTCGTCGCCGCTCAAGTACCGGATCAAGGACGGCGTGGTCCAGATCATCGGTGCGGAAGAGGCGGTCGGCGGCCAGTTGCTCGAGATCTACGACATCCGCGACCTGGCGAAGGTGATCACGAACTTCCCGTCGAAGGACTTCAACCTAACGCCCTCGGGCTTCACGGACGAAGGCACGGGCGTCGAGGTCCCGGAACCGCAGCCGCTGATCCTCGAAGGCGATCGTCTGGCCGAGCTCATCAAGGCCAACATCTCGCCGGACTCGTGGACCGCGGATCCGAACAACACGATCCAGCCGGTCTCCGGCGCGCTCGTCGTTCGTCAGACCAAGGAAGTCCACGTGCTGATCGACACGTTGCTGCGCGACCTGCGTGAGAACGCGGGCACGCTGATCAACATCGAGAGCCGCTTCCTGACGGTCTACGACACGTTCCTCGAGGACATCGGCGTCGACTTCCGCGGCCTCGGCCCGGACTCGGTGAACCCCGAAGCGAACATCCCGTCGGGCCTCGTCCTCGACGATCTCGGCTCGATCCCGGACGGGTTCGGCACGCCGGGTTCGCCGTCGGGCGCCGGCACCGACAACGACGTCGGCGTGTTCTTCAGCGACGGCAACGAAGACATCAAGGGCCGCGTCGAGAACCTCTACGACACGACCCTCGGCAACGACGAGTTCCAGAACTCGGGCGGTCTGTCGGTGCAGGCGACGTTCCTCGACGACACGCTCGTCGAGGCCGTGCTGCGCGCGGTGTCGAAGTACGGCATGGCGAACATCGTCGACGCTCCGTCGCTGACGGTGTTCAACGGCCAGCGCGCGAACCTCAGCGTCATCAATCACGTCTCGTACGTGAAGGACTTCGACGTCGAGATCGCGCAGGCGTCGGTCATCGCTCAGCCGATCGTCGACATCCTCCAGGACGGCGTCATCCTCGACGTGCGTCCGGTCGTCAGCTCGGACAAGCGCTTCATCACGATGGAACTGCGTCCGACCGTCGCGCTGCTGAAGCGCCCGATCGACACGTTCTCGACGACGCTCGCGATCGGTTCGCCGGTCAACATCGAGCTCCCCACGATCAACATCCAGCGCGCGCGCACGACGGAGCACATGCCCGACGGCTCGACGCTGATGATCGGTGGCTGGAAGATCGTCGACGACCAGGACCTCGACTCCGGGATCCCGTTCCTCAACAAGGTGCCGATCCTGAACTTCTTCGTCTCGCGCAAGGGCAAGTTCCTCGAGAAGAAGAAGCTCGTCGTCCTGGTCCGCGCGAAGATCTGGATCCCCGAAGAGCACGAGCCGGTCCTCGGCATGGCTCGCTGATCCAGCACGCAAGACGTCCGAACGGACGACGCGGCGCGCCACCTCTTTCGTGGTGGCGCGCCGCGCGCGTTTTCGGGACGGTCGCTCCGGCCGGAACGCGCCGAGATTCCAACGACGTCGTTCGGTCCACGGTCGGGTCGCGATGGGCTTCGGTCACGTGACGCCCGCCGGCCGCCACACGAGCCCGATCTTCCCCGGAGATCTTCCTCGGAGTGAACCTGGACTCCCCCGTTACGTTCGGCCAGGAGAACAGGTAGTTTCCCGGGTCTTCGTCGTCCCGACCGAACGAGGTCGGGGAACACGCGCTCGCGGGACGAACTCCGCCGTCCCGTTCGTGCTTCGACGCGTGCGGAGTCCCAGCCTCGGTCCCATGCGCAACCTCCCCATCGTCGCGTCCCTCCTCACGCTGACCGTCGTCGCGAACCCGTGGACCACGTCCACGCTCCGTGCGGCCGAGCAGACCGCCGAGCAGAAGCACCAGAACCTGCTCGACGACATCGCGTACTCGAGGGACATCGCGCGCTACCGCTACTTCGACCTCGCCGTCGAATGGCTGTCGTCGATCGAGAAGCGCTCCGACCTCGACGCGGAATCGAAGTCCGAGGTCCTGCTGGCGAAGGCGACGATCGCGCGCCTCGCGTCGGACTACGCGCTGACGCGCGCCGAGCGGCAGAAGTACTTCGACGAAGGCATCAAGAACTACAACGACGCCCTCGCTTCGATGGACACGACGATGAACACGCGTCGCGGCGAAGCCGTCGTGACCGGACTCGCGTCGCTGCTCGTGTCGAAGGGCAAGTTCTATTCGGACGACGTCGCGACGCTGCGCTCGCAAGGCAAGCTCGAGGAGATGAAGGCCGCGCGCACGACGGCCGAAGAGGCGTTCAAGGAGGCCGTGAAGACGCTGAACGCCGCGGTCGCCGAACTCGACAGCCGCTCGGAGGACGAAGACCTCTCCGAGGCCGACAAAACGAAGATCCAGGACCTCGCGTTGTTCGGCCGCTTCCACAAGGGCGAGGCCTACTACACGTGGGCGATGCTCTACGAGAACCAGGACTTCAACCGCGAGGACTACCTCAAGAAGACGACCGAGGTCCTCGAGGAGTTCATCTGGAGCGCGGGCGACGAGAACTTCTTCACCGTCTACGCCTACTACTACATGGGCATGGCCGAGTACGAACTCGGTCGGATCGACGCCGATCACGCTCCGGAGCACGACGAGAAGGCGTTGGCGTCGCTGACGCACATCTTCTCGGAGTCGGGCATCGACTTCACGAAGCTGTCCTCTCTCGGGAACGACGAGCGTGAGTTCGTCCAGGAGGTCGCGGAGAAGGCGTACCTCGGTTGCTGCCAGCTCTATCGCAACGCGGCGAACCGCTACGAGCAGTCGTCGACGATCACCGACACCGACGACCTGACCGAACAGGCCCGCAAGTACCTCGTCGTGAAGGAGGGCGAGACGGACGCCGCGTGGAAGGCGGGCGCGCCGGTCTTCAAGCCGGCGATCGTCACCGCGCTCCGCTCGGGCGCCGTCGACGTGATCGAACGATTCGAGAAGCAGATCACCGAGAACAAGCTGACGTTCGGACCGATGGGCCACTACGCGCGCCTCGAGAAGGCGCGCGCGATGGCGGATCGCGGCGATGCGGCCGGAGCGATGACGCTGGTCAAGGAAGTCGTCGAGAAGAACCCGGACAACATCGTCGGCTACGACGGCGGCATCCTGCTCGCCGAGCTGTCGCAGGAGTCCGGCGCCGGCTCGCAACCGCCGTCCGTGCTGA
>JAEUIB010000618.1 GCA_016795255.1 Planctomycetota bacterium | reverse complement strand
TTGCCGGTGGTCTATGCGCGCGAGAGCGCGTTGCCGGAGACGATCGGCGACGCCGGCCTCGGCGTCGACGCCGACGACGCGACCGCGTTCTCCGACGCGCTGGCCAGGGTCATCGGTGACGAGCCGTTGCGCGCGCAGCTGATCGACCGTGGGAATCGGCGCGTCGCAGGCGCGAGCTGGCTCGAGTCGGCGCGGGTCCTGCACGGCGTCTGGAGCGAGGTCGGCCGCGGCTGATCGAGCGCGATGATCGCCGCGCAGCTCGCGTCGCTACGATCCGCGCCCCTCATGCCTGCACTCTTCGCCTTCCTCGCGAGCTCGTCCTTCGTCCTGTCGATCCTGGCCCTGACGAATCTGCTCGAGCCGATGCCCGGTGCGCCGTGGTCGGACCTGCAGACGGTCGCGCTCGTGGTCGCCGTCGGGCTCGTCGTGAAGTTCGCGGCGGTCGACGGCCGGATCGCGGCGTTCCCGCGCCGGCTCGCGCTGCTGCAGTTCACGTTCGCGCTGGTCCCGGCCGCGGTCGTCCGCCTGTCGACGGCGGGGCCGTACGCGGGGAGCGGGCTCGACGGCATCGCGCTGCGCGGGATGCTGTTGGCGCCGCTCGCGTTCACGTACGGGCAATCGGCACGACGGATCGTGTTGCACGCCGGAGTGCCGAAGCTCGCGCGGATGCCGCAATGCGGCGCGCTGGTCGCCGGAGTCGCGCTCGGCGCGGCGGCGTGGCAGTTCGGACTCGCGCACGAGGTCGGCATCTGGACGATCGCGTTCGCTGCGCCGTGCCTCGTGCTGGCGCGATTCGCGATGGCGCCGCTCGATCGCGCCGACATGCCCGAGCCCGAGCCGTTCGACGGCGGCCCCCGCGTCGCGCCGTCGCTGGTCGGCGGGCTGTTGCTGGCGTACGCGATCACGGCGTTGGTGCGGCTCGAGTCCGGTCTCGGCGGCGAAGCCGACGCGACGCATGCGATCGGAACGGCCGCGCTCGGTCTCGCGGCGCTCGTCGCGCCGTTCGTGGCCGGCAACGCGCGGCGGTCCGGGCTCGTGCTCGGGGGCGCCGCGCTGTTCGCGTTGGCGATGCGCGCGCTGGCGTGGCGGCTCGTGCCGGAGGATTCGTGGTGGTCGACGGCGGTCGTGCGTTGGACGCTCGTCGTCACGCCTCCGTTGTTGCTCGGCGTCGGACTCGCGATGCTCGCGCGTGCGTATTTCGGCGTGCCGCGGGCGCGCAAGATCCTGACGCAGATCCCGCCCGAGCAGCGCCGCACGCCGACCGGAGCGCCGGTGCGGATCGCGCTGCTGTGCGCGGGCCTGGCCGCGGGCGCAGCGGCGAACCTCGCCGCGCCGGCGACCGAGCTGGTCCAGCCGTACGCGGCGATCGCCGCCATCGGTGCGGCGCTGCTCGCATTCTTCGACCCGCGGGCCGGGATCGGCCGGCGTTGCGTGTGGGTCGCGCTCGGCGGGGCAGCCGTCACGGTCGCGCTGGTGAATCTCGGCGGTTGAAGCGAAGGCCGAGCGGACACGCTCGAGTTCACGCTCGAGTTCATGCGAATCCGGAGGAATGACGCGCCGCATCGCGCGTCGATGGCTCGCGGCGCGCTCGGCGGAGCGTGGCGGGAGCACCGCGATGAAGTTCCATCGACTTGCGGATGCAGCCGTCGGCTTCGCCGTCGCGGCCTACTGCCTGTCGACCGTGCCGCGCGGCGCGCTGTTCCCCGTGCATCTCGCGTGGGTCGGCGTCTCGGTTGCGGTCGGGCTCGTGCTGCCGTGGCCTCGTTGGATCGATGCGCGATTCGCGTTCTCGCTCGCCGCGCTCGGCGTGCCGGTCCTGCGATGGCTTCACGTCGTCGACGGAGCTCCGACGACGAACGCGGACGAGTTGCGTCATCTGTTCGCGTGTCTGCCGGCGGCGGTGTTCTGCGGAGTGCTGTTGCGCGCGAGGTTCGACGCGCACGCGCTGGACGTCGGCACGGCGCTGCGCTCGTGGTGCGATGCGATGTTCGGGGCGGCGTCGGCATCGGCCGTGTTCTTCGCCGCGCGATCGAGTCCGTGGCACTGCGAGCACTGGGAACTCGTTGCGGCCGTGATCGTCGTGTGGCTGGCGGAGAGGCCGCGCGTCGTGAACCCGCCGTGCCGGACCGAACCGACTCCGCGCGAACTCGGCGCGATGATCGCGGCCGGAGGCTTCGGCGTCGCCGTCGGGATCCACTGGGGGAGTGAGCTGCAGCTCATGTACGGGGTCCGCGCAGCAACGCTGAGCTTGGATCCGGCGCGGATCGTCGCGCTCCTCGCCATTGCGGGCGTCGCGGTCGGAATGGGACGGATCGTCCGTCCGAGTCGGCGACCGGTAAGCGCGATGGCCGGTTGGTGGCTCGCGACGTTCGCGGTTCTGTGGACCCTTCACGAACTCCGGCCGTGGCGGATGACTCTCCGCGCGGACGCATTCGAACTCGATCGAGTCGAGAGCGTGGTGGGTTGGATCGTGAGCACGGGCGGTTGGGCAGCTGGATTCGGAATGGCGACGCTCGCCGTGCTTCAGGTCCGGTCGCCGGAGTTCGCGCCGTCACGACGCCTCGCAGCGTTGCTGTGTGGCGCGGCGATCGGCGTCTTGCTGTGGCATGGCAACCACGGCGGCTGCGTCATCGACCCGTTCTTCAACGAGGCGATCCAGGTCGTCCTCGCAGCGAGCGCGGCGTTCGCCGTTTCCGACTGGTGGATCACGCAGCGATGGGGCGCGCTGTTGCTCGTGCAGCTCGGATTGCTCGGACTCGCCGCGGCGGCGCTCGCAGCGGGGTGACCGCCCGGGTGGTGGCCCGGGCGACCGATCGCCGGGGACTGTCCCCGCGCCTGTCCCCGGGACTGTCCCCGCACCTGTCCCCGGGTGGGCTTCACTTGTCCGCGTCGGTCGCCTCGTCCTCGACGTCGGTGGTCGCCGGCGCCTCGGTGCGTTCCGGGACGACCGTCTCGGTGAGCTTCATCACGCCGAGGTACAAGCCGTACGCGAGGCCCGCGCACGCCGCGACGATCACGAACTTCATGAAGCCGCCGTACTGCGCGATGTCGTGACGGAGGACTCCGCCGCCGGCCGCCTCGTCGGACTTGCGCACGAGGTTCTGCGTCGAGAGTCGCTTCGGCGGCGGCGGAGCGCCGGTCGCGCCCGGCATCGTCGACAGGTTCGGTCCCGGCGTGGGCAGCGTCGCGCGCGCGGCCGCAGCGCCCGCGCCGCCCGCTCCCGAGATCGAGCCCGCACCCATCGGCGTCTTCGCGGGGGTCGGGAACTTCGACGTCACCGGCCCTTCGTCGAGCTGGATCTCGTCGACGTCGACCGGCGCGCTCGGCTTCGCCGCCGCCGGCTTGGACGGGGCCGAGAAGAAGTCGTCCTCGAGCCGGATCTCGTCGGCCGCCGCGGCCGGTTTCGCCGCATCGTGGAGCTTGAACTCGACGTTGCCGAGGCGCACGACGTCGCCGGCTTTCAGCGTCGCCTTCGTGACCTTCGCGCCGTTGACGAACGTGCCGTTCGACGAGTTCAGATCCGCGATCTGCCAGACCCCGTCGCGGACGAAGAACCGTGCGTGTTCACGAGATACGGTCGGATGGTCGATCTGCGCGCCGCGCGTCGTCTGGCGCCCGACGATCACGGATTCGCCGGCCAGATCGATCGCTTCTCCACGGCCATCGGCGTCGGTGCGGACGAGTCTCACGGGCGTTCTCGATCGGGTTTCGACAGGAACCGTTCTGCGACAAACGGTGACTGTCCTGGAGCGCGAAGGGGCGGCTATCATAGCCGCCCTTTCCGCCACCCCTCGCGCTCGCAGAAGTACGGGATTCCTTGACCGCTCATCCGCACGACTTCTCCACCGATGACGCGGCCGAGGCCGGATCCCGGCGGCCGTACCGCCTCGCCTCGCGCGAACACAAACCGACCCCGACGATCGTCCGGGTCGGCGACCTGGCGTTCGGCGGCAAGGACGTCGTGCTGATGGCCGGCCCGTGCGCGGTCGAGAGCGAGTCCCAGGTGCGCGCGGTCGCGGCGCGCCTGTCGAAGCTCGGCATCAAGATGATGCGCGGCGGAGCGGTGAAGCCGCGCACGTCGCCGTACGCGTTCCAAGGGCTCGGCGTCGACGGCTACCGCATCCTGAAGGACGCGGCCGGCGCGCACGGCATGAAGATCGTCTCCGAGGTGCTGTCCGAGCGCCACGTCGAGGCCGCCGTCGAGCACGTCGACCTGCTGCAAGTCGGCTCGCGCAACATGCAGAACTTCGCGCTGCTGCGCGAGCTGTCGAAGGTCCAGCGCCCGGTCCTGCTGAAGCGCGGCATGTCGGCGACCTACGACGAGTTGCTGGCGGCCGCCGAGTACCTGCTCGCGGGCGGCAACCCGAACGTGATCCTCTGCGAGCGCGGGATCCGCACGTTCGAGACCGCGACGCGCAACACGCTCGACATCGCCGCGGTGCCCGCGCTGCATGCGCTGTCGCATCTGCCGGTCGTCGTCGATCCGAGCCACGCCGCGGGTCGCGCCGACCTCGTGCCCGACTTGTTGCGCGCGTCGATCGCGGCGGGCGCGGACGGCATCCTGCTCGAGGTGCACGTCCATCCAGAAGATGCTCTGTCGGACGGCGCGCAGGCGATCGTGCCGACGCAACTCGAGCGCATGCTGCCGGCGCTGTCGTCGATCGCCCAGGCGATCGACCGCCGCCTCGTGCCGCACGCGCAAGCCGCCGAGCTCACGCATCACGTCTGACGCGTGGGGCATGGGAGTGGGACAGGGCGAAACTGAACCGAGGCGCCGCTGCGGCGACGCCCAGATCGAGAGAGCAGACCGGTGACGTCGAATCCGCTTCCCGCCCCCTGGAACAAGTTCGTCCCGTTCCTGCAGCGGCTCGTCATCTGGGGCCTGTTCTTCGGTGCGCTGTGGGCTCTGCGCCCGTTCTTCTTCCTCGTGTTCCTGACGTTCGTGTTCGGCTACGTGCTGAACCACGGCGTCGAGGCGCTCGCACCGCGCATCAAGCACCGGCAGGTCCGCGTCGTGCTGCTGTTCGTGTTGCTGCTCGGCACGCTCGTCGGCGTCGGGTTCACGCTGGCGCCGTCGCTGACCGCGCAGGCGAAGACGCTGCCGGCCGATCTGCAAAAAGCGCTGACCGCCGCCGACAGCGAGCTCGCGAAGTGGCGCGAGAAGTCCGAAGTCCTGCGCGAAGTGATGCCGTCCGACTTCTCGGTCAAACAGATCGCCGGGGAGTTCTTCACCTCGAAGCCGTCGGACGATGGCAGCGGCAACCTCGCACATGCGGTGTTCGGCATCGCGCAGAGCACGCTCGCGATCGGCACGTCGTTCCTGCTGTCGCTGTTGTTCTCGTTCCTGATCGTGCTCGATCTGCCGCGTCTGACCGCGGGAGCGCGCAGCCTGCGCGATTCCCGATTGCGCTACGTCTACGACGAGGTCGCGGACTCGATCGTCGTGTTCGGCCGCATCCTCGGGCGCGCGCTCGAAGCCCAATTGATGATCGCGATCCTCAACACGGCGCTGACGGCGATCGGCCTGGCGCTGATGGAGCTGCCGTACATCGCGTTCCTGTCGACGGTCGTGTTCATCTGCTCGTTCATCCCGGTCGCCGGCGTGTTCATGTCGAGCGTGCCGATCTGTCTGACCGCGGTGAAGGTCTCCGGCATCGGCCTGATGTTGATCGCGATCGCGTTCATCACCGTGATCCACATGATCGAGGCGTACATCCTCAACCCGCTGATCTACGGCGCGCACCTGCGGATGAACCCGGTGCTGGTGCTGGCGATCCTCGTGATCTCGCACCATCTGTTCGGCATCTGGGGCCTCGTGCTCGGCGTGCCGGTCATGAACTACGTCGCGCACTACGTGATCAGTTCCGTCGGCCGGCCGCGGGAGCCGTGAACGCGTGGTCGCGCGCGCGATCCAGTTCGCGCTGATCGCCGGAGCGCTCGCCGCGTGCGGCGACGGTGCGGGCGACGCGCGGACGACCGCGAAGGGATTGCGCGTCGGGATCCTCGTCGCGGACGGAGTCGACGATGCGGCGCTGGCGAGCGTCGTCGGCGTGTTCTCCGCGGTCGAACCGAGTGGCGAATCCGCGCCGAGCGTGCGGCTGTTGTCCATGCACGGCGATCCCGTCACGACGCGCGCGGGGCTGTCGATCGGCCCGACTGTGCCGTTCGAGTCGGCGGGGGCCGCCGACGTCCTCGTCGTCGCCGCCGTGCCTGAGCCGCTGAGCTTCCGCTCCGAGCGCCGCAACACGTTCGACCACCGCGTGCGGGACGACGTGCGGTGGACGATCGCGCTCGGCGCCGCGACGTTCGAGTTCGCCGGCTACGACGGCGCGCCGCTGCCGATCGCGACGTCGTTCGTCGTCGCCGACCACGTCGTCGCCAGCGCGGGCGGCGCAGCGGCCGACGATGCGGCGCTGTTCGTCGTCGAGCGCGTGTTCGGCGAACGCGTCGCCGCCGCAGCCGCGACGCGGTGCGGCCGATCGTGGAGCCTCGATCGCGTCCGGCACATGGTGGTCGGCGCTGGCGGAGGCGCAGGTTTGCGCGTCGGCGAGTCGCTGCCTGCGCAGGCTCGCGTGTTCGACGCGGAGGGAGCGCCGCATCGCATCCTCGACGGGATCGCGCCGACCGACCGCGTGCTCGTGCTGTGCGTCTACGGCGGCGGCAGCGCGAACCCGCAAGTCGGCAAGGCCGGCCTGTGGTGCGAGGACTCGTACTTCGAGATGGCGAACGTCCGCCATGCGATGGCTCGCTTCGCCGCGGAGCCCGTGCGCTTCGTCGGCATCGCGTGCCCGCCGGTGTTCCACGAGGAGAAGTTCGGCTACGTCGCCGGCGGCTTCTCTCCCGAGCATCCGGGGCACGCGAGTCAGCGCACGCGCTTCGTCGACGCGACGCGCGCGGCACGCGACGCCGGCGTGTTGCCGTTCGCCGAACTGTGGTTCGATCCGACGTTCCGCCTGATGGCGAAGGACGCGACGCGCCCGCTCGCGGAGGACGGAACCGGTGCGTTGCGCGCTCCGGACGAGGCCCAGACCTACGGCACGCCGACGATCTGGATCCTCGATCGCGACGGACGCGTGCTGACGCCACCGTTCTTCGGCAACAACTGGGAGAAGGACCGCGAGCTGCGGTTCACGTCCCGCGATCTTGAAGACACGATCCGTGCGGCGCTGATCGCGACCGCGCGTTGAAGACTCGAACCAAGCTGGCGTCCGCGCAGGCTTCGGCGATCAGCGGCTGACTTGCGCCGACGCCTTCGCGCGCACCAATGGCTCGAGTGCAGCCGCGAGTTCGCGCGCGACGATCGCGTGGCCCTCCGCCGTGGGATGCACGAGGTCGAGGAACAACGTGCGTCCGCCCGCGGCGTTCAACGCGGGC
>JAEUIB010000602.1 GCA_016795255.1 Planctomycetota bacterium | reverse complement strand
GGTCTGCCAATCCTCGATGAACTTCGACCTGTCTTGCATGCGTGATTCCGACCAGGGCATCGGCAGTCCTCCTGCCGATGCTCGTACCGGTGTCACCCATGTGCCCGGACAAATCTGTCACCCATGTGCCCGGTTTGGACAGGGGACAGTCCCGGGGACAGTCCCCGGGACAGGCGCGGGGACAGTCCCCGCGCAGCTTGGATCGAAACGGCACGGCCGCGTGACTGGGTTCAGTCACGCGGCCGTGTCGTTTCACCGTTCGGTGTTCAGTGCAGGCGGAAGGTTCAGTCCATGTGCGCGGCGACGCGCTCGTCACCCATCATGGTCTTCGCCGCGAGGCGCTTGCTGATCTTGCCGAAGATCTTCTCGTAGCAGCGGATCGTGCCCTTGATGGCGACGCGCTTCGTGAAGTCCCACCAGAACCAGTTCTTCATGCCCGTGAAGCCCTGGGCCTCGTTGTAGATCTTGTTCTGCTCGGAGACGAGGACCTCGGAGTGGAGCATGTAGATCACGGTCAGGATCGGCGACAGCCACTTGATGCGGATCAGCTTGCGCATCATCGGCTCGAGCTTCGGATTGCGGACGACGATCGGGAACAGCTTGTGGAAGTTCTCGAACTCGTGCCGGTTGTCGAACGAGATCGGTGACGTGCGGTTGAAGCGGTTGCTGAACTTGTCCCACTCGTCCGTCGCGTACCCCATGTTCTCCGTCATGTCGTTGATGTCGGTCATGGGATAGGGCTGCAGCAACGACACGAGCGGGTGGTCGACCTTGCACTCGATGTTGAGGCGCAGCGTGTCGAACTCGTCCTCGATCGTCGAACCCGGCGCGCCGATCATGTTCAGCGAGCCGAGGCGGATGCCGTGCTTGTCGATGTACGTCGCGGCGTTCACGAGCTGCTGTCGCGTCGTGTTCTTCTTGTAGACCTGATTGCGGATGTGGTCGTTCGCCGCCTCGATCGCGATGCGCGTGTAGATGCAGCCCGACTTCTTCAGCAGCTCGATCTGCTTCTCCTGGACCATGTTCGCCATCAGGATGCAGTCGAACGGCAGGCCGACTTCCTTCGGCCAGCGCTCGGCGAACTCTTCGAGCCAATCCATGCGGATGTTGAAGATGTCGTCGACGAAGTGAACCATGCGCAGCGGGTACTTCGCGCGCACCTGCTTCACTTCCTCGATGATGTGCGACACCGAGCGCTTGCGGACGTACTCGACCTTGTTCGTGCCGTAGAGCTTCTTGCGCCACGAGTGGTGGAAGCAGAACGAGCAGTCCATCGGACAGCCGCGCATCGACACGAACACCTTGCGGTGCGAGTCGCGATAAAGCGGCGCGGCGTCGTAGATGACCTCGCGGTCGGGGAAGCCGAGGGCCTCGAGCTCCACCGACGTCATCAGCGGACGCTGCGGGTTGATCTTCAGCGAGCCGTCGGCGTTCTTGAACACGAAGTTCGGCGTCTCGCGGATGTCCTCGCCGCGCTCCATGCGCGCCAGCAGGTCGACGAGCGCGACCTCGCCCTCACCGCGGCAGAACGCGTCGCACGGGCCGTCCTTGATGAACTCGGGGACCGCGGTCGGATGCGGTCCGCCGTGGATCACCAGCGCCTTGCTGTGCTGCTTGACGGCCTTCGTCAGGTCCATCATGTAGCTGTGCAGACCGGTCGTGTACGACATCGCGATGACGTGCGGGTCGTACTCCTTGACCTTCGCGACCCAGTCCTTGTCGGGCAGGAACAGCGCCTTCGACTCGTGACCGGCGTTCTTGACCGCGCGGGACAGGTACATGATCCCGAGCATTTCCTGGGGCAGGAACTCTTCGAGGAAAAGAACGCGCATGGAGGTCCGTCCGAGTTGTGGGTGAAGTGCGACCGCTGCACGGAGCACGTGCATCGGTGTCGTCGCCGGCCGAACTATAACACCAAGGATTGGACCCGCAACTTCGGCGGGACGCGTGGGGAAACTTCAGCGCTTGGCGTCGACGAGGCTCTGCAGCAAGGCTTCGACGCGCGCGAACAGCGTTTCGCGGTCGAATGCCCGGACCTTGTCGCGTGAATAGGCGCCGAAGCGCGCGGCCAGCTCACCGTCCCCGAGGACCCGGGCCAACCCATCTCGAATCGCCGGGACGTCGTTGAAGTCGGTGAGGATCCCGTTCTTGTCGTGCTCGACCAACTCCGGATTGCCGCAGACGTTGGAGCAGACGATGGGGGTGCCGAGGAACATGACCTCGAGCAGCGTGTGCGACAGGCCTTCGTACCGCGAGTTCAGCGCGAACACGTCGGCCGCGCGGATCCACTCGAGCGTCTCGCCGTGCGGTCGATTGCCGACGAAATGCACGCGGTCGCCGACGCCGCATTCCTTCGCGAGGCGCGTCCACGCGTCGAGCTCTTCGCCGTCGCCGACGACGTAGAGGTGCTCGTCGCCGCGGAGCTGCGCCAGCGCACGGATCAGCCCGTCGACACCCTTCCACACCATCAGCCGGCACACGGTGACGACGACCTTGCGATCCGCCGGCACGCCGAGCTTCTCGCGCGCTTGGGCCTTGGTCGTCGCGAACGTCTTCGGGCCGTTGTAGACGTTGTGGATCAGCCGGACCTTGTCGGGCTCGATGCCGTAGCCGATCACGATGCGGCGCAGGTAGTCGGAGCACGACACGATCGCGTCGACGCGATTCCACCACCACTTCTGCAGCGTTCGCGCGAGCCAGACCTTGAAGCCGTACGACTTGCGCTGGTACGCGTCGATGTCGTCGTCGGTCCAGCCGTAGCGATGCGCGATCTCCCAACTGCCGTCGACCATGATGCGGATCGCGCACTTCTTGCCGCGCAGCTTCGCCGCGAGCACCGCGAGCAACGCGAGGTGCTCGTTCACGTAGACGACGTCGCGGTCCTTCGCGTGCTCGTAGATCTTCAGGAACGAGCGCCAGTAGCGCTTCGGCAACGAATCGCGCGTGATCGCGACGACGGCGAACGGGTAGCCCTTCGGCTCCGGGTCTTCGCAGAACGCGACGACCTTCACGTCGTGGCCGCGCTCGACGAGGAAGCGGCCGAGGCTCGGCACGTAGACCGCGGGGCCACCGAGGTCGGGCGGGAAGACGGGCGTGGTGATGAGGACGCGCACGACGGAGTCCGGACGGAAAGGGTCGCGGAGTCTACGACGCGATGGAGGGGCGGGCCACCCGAGCGCCGAGGACTCGGTGTCGCGGGTGCGAATCGGAGTCCGGGTTCGGTCCGGCCCAGGTGCCCTGCGACCAAACGTGTGCCGCCGTTGACTTGTGCGCGGTCCTCCCGATAGGGTCTGCGCCTTCGTCGAGAGAGCGAGGCGGCATAGCCAAGCGGTAAGGCGACGGATTGCAAATCCGTTATTCCCCGGTTCGATCCCGGGTGCCGCCTCCACTTCCGACGACGACCTCGACGAACGCCGCGGACCGGTTCGAACGCGACAGGGCGAGGTCGCTGTCGTTGATCGTCGGCGCGGAGCGAGTTGCGACTCATTCCGAAGGCCGAGGTCAAGGAGGAGCGACCGAAGACAGTGTCAGCAACGCGACACGGCGAGGTCGCTCCGACGCGGAGATCGACGGTTGGCTTCGGCGCGGAGCGAGTTGCGTCGCAATACGCAGGCCGACGGGAAGGAGGGGCCACCGAAGAAACTGGGAGCCACGCGCCAACGCGCGGTGGCGCCGCCGCCGGGGGAGGCCGTAGGGCAGAGTGGCAACGCGGGG
>JAEUIB010000518.1 GCA_016795255.1 Planctomycetota bacterium | reverse complement strand
CCACCGCGCTCGCGACCGGCGACTTCGATTTCGACGGGTTCACCGACGCCGCGTTCGGAACACCCGGTCGCAAGGTCGGCGCGGTCCACGATGCCGGCGTCGTCTTCATCGTCTACGGCGACGCCGGCGGACTCGGTGCGTCGTCGACCACGCTCGACCAGGACTCCGCGGGAATCGCGGGTGCGTGCGAACTCGGTGATCGATTCGCGTCGGTCCTGCTTCGTTGAACGGATTGCGGAGGAACTTCGTCATGCGCGCGAATCGCATCGTCCTGGCACTCGTGTTCGGCTTCGCCGCGTGGCGCGGCGCCAGCGCAGGCATCGACGTCAACGGAGATTCGTTCGACGACGTCGTCGTCGGTATCCCCGACGAGTCGATCGACGGCGCTCTGAACGTCGGGGCGATCCTCGTGATCCCCGGCAGCGCGACCGGCCTCGAGCCGGGAGCGGCGCAGTGGATCACGCCGAAGGACATCGGCATCGACCCTCTCGGCGTCCAGAAGAGGTTCGGGCAGCGGCTCGCCGCGGGCGATTTCGACGGCGATGGATTCGACGACGTCGCGGTCGGGTGCCCCGGCTACGCCGTCACGGGCAAGCAGAGTGCCGGACTCGTCGTCGTCCTTCGCGGTGGTCCTGCCGGATTGCGGACGAGCGGCGTGAAGAAGTGGTCCCAGGCCAGCCCGGGCATCGCCGACAAGCCGGACCCCGACGAGTTCCCGAAGGACAGCTTCGAGAACTTCGGCCGCGATCTCGTCGCGGCGGATTTCGACGGCGACGGGCGATGCGATCTCGCGATCGGCGTGGCCGAGTCGTTCACACCGTTCCACGAGAAGTCCGGCGCGGTGCACGTGCTGTTCGGCTCGAAGAAGGGGCTGCGATCCGCGCGCAGTCGATTCCTGCACTTCGACGTGAAGGGCGTGCCCGGCAGCCTCGGCGTGTACGACGATCCGAATGGAGCGCACTGGACGAAGTTCGGCACGTCGCTGGCGGCGACCGACGTCGACGGCGACGGTCGCAGCGAGCTCGTCGTCGGGACGAAGATGCCGTACGACGCCGACACGTTCGATTGCGCGTTCGTCTTCAAAGGGACGAAGAAAGGGCTCGATCTCGCGTCGGCGCAGATCGTCCCGTACGACGGCGACGCGTCGAGCGTTCACGAGAGCGTCGGCACACCGACTCTGTTCGCCTCCGACCTCGATGCCGACGGCCTCGGTGACCTCGTGTTCGGCTGCCCCGAGCAGAGCGCGGCCGACGAATTGGGAGCGGGGACGATCCACGTGTTCCGCGGGACGGCGGCGGGGATCGATCCGACGACGCACGTGCAGATCGATCGTGGTCTGGTGGCGGTCGACGGCCTCGCGGTCCAAGGCGCCCAATTCGGGCGAGCGTGCGTCACGGGCGACTTCGACGGCGACGGCGTGCCCGAGTTCGTCGTCGGCGCGCCCGGGGATCCGATCGCCATGCACCCGTCTTCCGGTTCGGTGCATCACTTCTCGACGGGGCCTGCGCTCGTGTCGACGACGGGCGACTTCACGATCACGCAAGAGGATCCGGGGATCGCCGGGATGGCGTTCGACATCGAGCAGTTCGGGCTGCAACTCGCGACCGGCGATCACGACGGCGACGGCTTCGAGGATCTGGTGATCGCGGTTCCCGGTGAGAACGTCGGCGCGGGTGGGTACGCCGGCGCTCTGCACAGGATCCGAGGCAGCGCGATGGGGCTCGTCACGGCCGGATCGCAATTCCTGACGCAGGCGGATCTCGGGGTGACGGACGGACCGGAGTCCGGGGACCGGTTCGGTTCCGTGCTCGCGCCCTGATCGGTTCGCCTCGGACCGCGGCCTCGGCTCGTCGTGGATTCGCGTCGTCGATCGTCGTCACCCGCACGCTTCTCGTTCGGGCTCGCGGCATGACAGAATCCCGAGCCTCACGCGGGCGACCGCCTCAGGTTCGGAACCAGTCGGGATGCACATCGAGATCGACGACGTCTCTCGTCCACAGGTGCTCGCACTCCTCGAAGAGCATCTGCGCGAGATGTACTCCTGGTCGCCGCCGGAGTTGGTGTTCGCGTTCGACGCGAAGCGACTCAAAGCGCCGGGAATCACGCTGTGGACCGCGTGGGACGGGGACGTGCTGCTCGGCTGCATCGCGCTGAAGGAGCTGTCCGCGACGCAGGGCGAGCTGAAGTCGATGCGGACGGCG
>JAEUIB010000498.1 GCA_016795255.1 Planctomycetota bacterium | reverse complement strand
CCCGTTGGTGGGCGCGCCCCCCGTGCCCGCGCCCCCCCCCGCGGCGGCCCCACGAGGGGGTACGGGGGGCCTTCGGCCCCCCGCCCTGGCCTACGGAGGCGGAGCCTCCGTACCCTCACAGAATGTGCACGTGGACTCCGTTGGTGCCCGCTCCGCCGATGCCGGTGGCCGGGTCGATCACCCACGCTTGCAGCGTGAAGTCGGCTCCGGCGAGGTTCGGCGTCACGATCAGCGGGATCGACAGCGAGCCCGTGCCCGGACCGGCGCCGCCGAGCGGCACCGTCAGCGTCACCGGCGCCAGCGGCGACACCAGCAGCGAGCAGCCGCCGCCGACCGGGATCGAGCTCTGACCGAGGCCGATCAGCAACACCGCCGACGAACCACCGAGCGCGTTTGCGATGTCGACCGAGAACATGTCGCCGACTTGCGGGCAACCCTCGATCGCCAGCGACGGAACGAAGCCGCCGGTACCCGCGCAACCGGCGCCGTACGGATCGGCGTCACCGCCGCACGGATCGTTCGCGGCGAACGAACTCACCGAGCTGACGCCCGGATTGCCGATCACCGACTCGACGCCGGTCGACGTGTCGACCTCGAACACCGTGCCGGTGGCGCGCGAGTACAGCGTCAGGCCGGTCGCGTTCACCGACGACGCGAGGTCGAGTCCGAACGACATATCGACGCTCGTCATGTCCGTGCCGACCACCGTCGAGTTCGCGGCGTTCGTCTGGTCGACCTTCACGAGCAGCGGCCCGATCGAGCCCTGCGTCGTCGAGAACAAGTCACCGACGTCGTCGAAGCCGAGCCCCCAGTAGTTGCCGCCGAGGCTGCCCTTCTCCGTCATCGTGCCGTTCGTCAACGACACGCGCTGGACCTTCACGATCAGCGAGAAGCCGACGAAGCCCGCGACCCACGCCGCGTTGCCCGACGGCTCGATCGCCATGCCGACGTTGCCGGTGCAGTTCGTCGCGACCGTCCACTTCAGCGTCGCGGTCAGCGTCGCTTCGTCGATCGTGTACAGCGAATACCCCGAGACGAGACCCGGAGCGACGGCCCACAGCGTGCCGTCCGCCGCGCGATCGATCGCCCCGAAGCCGAAGTTCGGCCCGCCGGTGATCGTGCCGAGCGCCGTCGTGGTGCCGGCCTGCGTGTCGAGGTCGTAGAGCGTCTTCGCGAATCCGTCGATGCCGACGAAATCGGCCGCGACGGCGCGAGGGGCGACGGCGGCGCACACGAGCGCGAGAGCCGTGAAGGACGAGCACAGACGAGAGAAGCGCGACATGGAGACTCCTGAAGGAGATGGAACGTGCGTGGTCGGGATCGACCGCGGAGTGGGGCGGGGACGACGAGACACTCGACGACGAATCGATCGACGACGAATCACTCGACGACGAGCAGCAGGCCGTTCGTCGCGGTGAAGCCGTGCGGAACGCCGGCGTCGGCGATGAACGCCTGCATCGTGAACGTGGTGCCCACGGGGACGACCGGCATCGTGCCGCTCAGCGTGATCGTGCCGTTGCCCGCGCCACTGCCGGCCAGCGGGATGCTGAACGACGGCGGCAGGATCGGCGTGATCCACAACGAGCAGCCCGACAGTCCGATCGGAGCGGCCGTCTGACCGAGACCGAAGAAGAAGAAGCACGGCGCGCCGCCGAGACCGTTCGTGACCTCGAGGTCGAACGGCGCACCGCCGATCGGCTTCTGCGGCGCGTCCAGCGCGGGGACGAATCCACCCGAACCGGCGCAGCCCGTGCCGTACGCCGGCTTGTACGTGTCGGCGGTCCAATTGTCGAAGAACGGGCCACCCGAGTGGCCGATCCCGAAGCGCGTGCCGGTGATCGGGAACGCGAACGCGAGGATCCCCGAGGCCGAGCAGGTCTCGACCTGGCTGCTCGCGTTGTTCTGGATCGTGCAGACCGCGACGTCGCCGTCGTTGTCGAACGACACGGTCATGCGGCCGGACGCCGTCGGCGTCGCGAGGTCGTAGATGACCGGATTGCCGTTGCCCCACGAGCCGGCGTTGAACGCCTGCTCGAAGAACACGCGGTCGAACAAGCCGTCGCCGGTGTTGTCCTGGATCTTCACCGAGACGCAGCCCCACGTGTTCGGGTCGAGGCCGACCATCAGCACGACGTTCTCGCCGATGCCGCTGGCCTGGAAGTCGACCGCGCACGTCGAGTCCGCGTAGTTCCCGGTGAACGACGCGTGGTGCATCCACCCTTGCGTGAACGCGCCGGACGCGCCCTTGCCCTTGTTGTTCTGGATCGCGGTGTTGCCGTGGACCTCGACCCAGTTCGGTCCCATGTTGGTGCTGTTCGGGCGGTTGAAGTCGTCCGACGTCACGGCGCCGACGGCGACCGAGCCGAACACCGAACACCCGACGAGCGCGAGGGTTGGAACGAAACGAGCCGCGAAACGCGGCGCAACACGATCGGACATGTCGACTCTCCTTCGCGAGGGTTGCCGGCCGCCAGCCGGAACCGAATCGCAATGCTTGGGACGCGGCGAGTGGGCGAGCGACGGACGGGACGCGTCCGCCAGCCGTACTCTGGCGGCCGAGCCGTTTCCTGGCTCCGGATTCCCCGCGAGGGCGGGGGACGTGGCGTCGGTCGGCCGAGGCTCGGTCTTTATGGTCGACTTAAAGTGATTCTTCGAAGTGGGTTACGGCACTCTCACCGAAACTGCCGCCGCCGAGCTTGAGCCTCGAACGTCCGTCGTCTTGACTGGTCCGTCCCACGACCGGAGGACTGCCATGCCGATCTCGCTCGTCCGCGAACTCGCCTACGACCACTGGGCGAACCGATCGACGTTCGAGAAGGTCGTCGCCCTCGGCGCGGCGGTCCCCGATGCGGTCCGGCGCTGGATGAACCACATCGTCGGCACCGAGTACACGTGGCTCGCCCGCATCGTCGGCCGCAAGAGCGTGCTGTCGGTGTGGCCGGAGATCGAGCTCGAGGCGTGCGGCACGCGTCTCGCCGATCTGCCGGCGAAGTGGACGAAGACGCTGGCCGAGCACCCGCCGGTGAAGCTCGTGACCTACAAGAACACGAAGGGCGAGTCGTTCGAGAACTCGGTGGAGGACATCGTGTTGCACGTCGTGCATCACGGCGCGTACCACCGCGGCCAGATCGCCGCGGCGCTGCGCGCGGCGGGCCACGAACCGCCGTACACCGACTTCATCCACTACGCGCGGAGCATCGAGAAGCCGGCGGCGGTGAAACCGGTGTCGTGAACGCGCGGCGTCAGGTCGCGGACGGTGCCGGCGTCGTCGGCGCCGGCGTCGGCGCGAATGCGGCGCGCGTGGGGAAGTCGAAGGCTCCGGGCTTGCCGGCGAGATGACGGACGACGACCGACGCGGTCACGAGTCCGAACGCTCCGGTGACGAACGACGCGGTCCCGTCGATACGGGATCGGCGCTCGCACGTCAGGAAGCCGTTGTCGCCGTTCGGACACACGCAGCGGAAGCCGTGTTCGCGCTCGTACGCGAGGTCGTACGGCTCTTGCGCGGGTTCCGACGAGAACACCGCGGCGACGCCGTAGGGGCCCTTCGCCGGGAAACCGTGTTGCGTGCGCAGGATCTTGCGGACCGCCGCGCCGAGTGCGTCCCCGTGCGTGTCGGCGAGGTCGGCGACTTCGATGCGCGTCGGATCCCACTTCGCCGCCGCGCCGAGCGCCGTCACCAGCGGCAGTCCACGCGCGACGCACGTCGCGATCAGATGGCATTTGCCGGTGATGCGGTCGGTGCAGTCGACGACCACGTCGAACTCGCCGGACAACAGTTCGTCCGCGGTGTCCGCGTCGTAGCCCTTGACGATCGGCTCGAAACTGCCGCGCGGGTTGATGCGGCGCAGCCGCTCGGCCATCAGCGTCGCCTTCGGTTGCCCGATCGTGTCGTGCAGCGCGTGGAGCTGCCGATTCGTGTTCGTGACGCAGACCTCGTCGAAGTCGACGAGCCGCAGATGACCGACGTACGACCGCGCCAGCGACTCGGCGGTGAAGCTGCCGACGCCGCCGAGACCGAGCACGATCACGCGCGCACGTTTCAGCCGTGCCATGCCGTCGTCGCCGACCAATCGCGCCAAGCGGTCGAAATGGCGCAGGTGGCGGTACTCGTCGGGGATCGGCGCCGCGCGCGCGCCGTCGTCGGAACAGGAATCGTTCGAGCAGTCGGACATGGTCGTCGAGCCGTCAGGGCGGTGCGGGGGGAAGCGTCGGGAACAGTCGGCGCGCCGTCGCTGCCGAGCGGGCGAGCAGGATAGCCGACGTCGTACCGCGGACGCGGGCCATCGCGTCGGCGACTTCGCCGAGGCGGGCGGGCTCCATGCGGCTCGGGGTTCCGGGCGGCGCTTGGTCGGGCGCGTCGGTCTCGACCATCAGGCGATCGTCGGCGATCGCACGACACGCGGCATGGACTTTGGCTGCGGCCGGCCGCGCGACCGCGCCGGCGAAGCTGCAGACCAAGCCGAGCCGCTGATAGATCTGCGCGACGTCCGCGCTGCCCGAGAACGAATGCACGATGCCTCCGCGCGCGGGGAGTCCGTCGCTCCGCAGCACGTCGATCGCACGCGCGTGCGTGCCGCGGCCGAGCACGTGCAGGACGACCGGGACGTCCAGCGCGCGTGCCAGCGCGAGTTGCTCGCGGAACGCGCGGAGCTGGACGTCGAGCGTCGCGGCGTCGACGAAATGTGCGTCGAGGCCGGTCTCACCGACGGCGACCGCAGCGCCGTCGTCGCGGAACTCGGCGTGGAGCGCATCGAGTTGCGCACGCAACGCGGGTTCGTCGAACGCGAATCGGCCGACGATCATCGGGTGGACGCCCGCCGCGCGAACGCAATCGGTTCGGCTGCGCACGAGCGCGCGCTGGCGGATCCACGAGTCGCGATCGACGCCGGCGAGCACGAAGCCGGTCACGCCCGCCGCATGCGCGCGCGCGAACATCGCGTCGCGATCGGCGTCGAACGCGGAGTCGTCGAGATGGCAGTGGGTGTCGACGTACACGTCGTTCTCCGGCGCCGGCGATCGTGCGCGGCGACGACGCGGCGCCGATCCGCGATGTCATCGCGAACCGGCGCCGTGACGTTCGCGCGATCGTCAGCGCAGGTCGCGGATCAGTCCGACGACTTTGCCCTGGATCGTCACGTGATCGACGTAGATCGGCTGCATCTCGGCGTTCGCGGGCTGCAGCCGGATCTGGCCGCTCTTCTCGCGGTAGACGCGCTTCAGCGTCGCTCCACCGTCGTCGAGCAACGCGACGGCGATGTCACCGTCGTCGACCGAATCCTGCGGCTGGATCAACACGAGGTCGCCGTCCAGCACGTGGTCGTCGATCATCGAGTTGCCGCGCACCTGCAGCGCGAACGTGCCTTCGCGCGCGATGCTGCGTGCGACGGCGACGCTCTCGCTGCCGTCGGCGACGGCTTCGATCGGACGACCAGCGGCGATGCGACCGAGCAGCGGCACCTGGACGATCTCGGGCGCGGCCGCGCGCGCGACGGGGGCCGCATCGGCCTCCGCCAGGCGCCAGCCGTGAGCACCCTCGTCGTTGACGAAGATGCCGCGCTCTTCGAGCGTCGTCAGGAATTGGTGAATCGTCGAGGGAGCGCGCCCGAGCAACTTCGCGAGTTCGCGCACGGACGGTGTTCGGCCGTGCTCCTCGGCGAAGGCGCGGAACGCGTTCAGGACTTCCATTTGTTTCGCGGAGATGGGAAGTGTCATGGCCGCGAAAAGTACTGGCCGAACGGAATGCGAACAACCACAATCTCGCTCCTGATGCACGATTCCGATGGGTCGATCGAGTCCTGCGACGGAGCTGCGCCGCGCGAACCCCCGCGTGCGATGCATGGCCGCGGCACGGCCATGAACCCCGACAACCGGTTCCGCGAGATCGCATACCGCCCGGATCCCGAAGCGTTCGATCCCGACGACCCGCCGCCGCCGACGCGCGTCTACCGCGACGCGTCGGCGACGATCGTCGCCAAGAACGACAGCCCGGACGTGCCGTTCGACGTCAGCGTCAACCCGTATCGCGGCTGTGAACACGGCTGCGTGTACTGCTACGCGCGGCCGTACCACGAGTACCTCGGCTTCTCGCTCGGCCTCGACTTCGAGACCAAGATCCTGGTGAAGGAAGACGCGCCGGAGCTGCTGCGCGCCGAGCTCGCGCACCCGCGCTGGACGCCGCAACTCGTCGCGTTCTCCGGCGTGACCGACTGCTATCAGCCGCTCGAACGCACGTTCCGGCTGACGCGGCGATGCCTCGAAGTCATGGCCGAGTTCCGCAATCCCGTCGGCGTCATCACGAAGAACGCGCTGGTCGCGCGCGATGCCGACGTGCTCGCCGAACTCGCGCGGCTGCGGGCGGCGATCGTCAGCGTCACGGTGACGACGCTCGACGTCGCGTTGTCGTCGAAGCTCGAACCGCGCGCGTCGCGACCGCAAGCGCGGCTCGACGCGATCGCGAAGCTCTCGGCGGCGGGCATCCCGGTCAACGTGATGGTCGCGCCGATCGTCCCCGGACTGACCGAACACGAGATCCCGCGGATCCTGAAAGCCGCGAAGGACGCCGGCGCTCGCAGCGCCGGCTACGTCGTGCTGCGTCTGCCGCATCAGTTGAAGGACCTGTTCGCGCAGTGGCTCGTCGACCACGCACCGAACGCGCGCGACAAGGTGCTGCATCGCATCGAGAGCATCCGCGGCGGCGCACTCAACGACCCGCGCTTCGGCGTCCGCATGCGCGGCGAGGGGATCTTCGCCGACGAGATCGAGCAGTTGTTCCGCATCGGTTGCGCGAAGGCGGGGCTGGTGCGCGAGCGGATCCAACTCGAGACGAAGCACTTCCGCGTTCCCGGACCGCGTCAGGCCTCGTTGTTCTGACCGACGCCTCCAGGTGTCCGCCGATCGGCGAGCGTCGGATCGGGTGGCACGGGAATCCCCGGCAGCGGCGCCTGACCCCTGGGTGCGGCGCATCGTCGCGGGCAGAATGAGCGCCACTTCCTACGACGTCGGCTCAGCCGGAGATCTCTCCCTCCGGTGCCGCAGCCCCTCGTGCCGGCGCTCGTGCTCTCTCTCCCCTTGGAGGAAGTTCGTGCAGTCCATTCGTAGTTTCACGTTCGCTCTCTCGGCGACGTTGGCTGGTTCCACGGCCACGGCGCAGTCCTTCGGCAATGCGTGGGTGTCGTTCACGAACGACACGGCGACGCGACTCTCCGTCGCGCCGCAAGCGGTGTCGAAGGTCGACACCGAAGTCGATTTCGCGCACGGCGATCTCGACCAGGACGGCTTCATCGATCTCGTCGTCGTGCGCAAGCAACCGGCCGAAACCGCCGGCAAGCGCACGAACGTGCTGCTGATGAACGTCGCCGGTGTCCTGACCGACAAGACCTCTCAGTTCGCGACCACGACCGACGTCGCCGGGGATCAGGGCTTCCTGACGCCGACGAACGATCGCGACGTGGTCGTCGTCGACGTCGACGGCGACGGTTGGCTGGACGTGGTGACGGCGGTCGTCATCAGCTTCGGCGATCCGAAGCACCTCAGTCACCCCCGCGTGTATCGCAATCTCGGCGACGATCCGAGCGGCAATTGGCTCGGCTTGCGGTTCGAGAACGGCCGGATTCCTCAGTTGTTCGTCGGGACGATCGCGGCCGGCGGCAACGCGTGCGCCATCGCCGCGGGTGACGTCGACGGCGACCAGGACGAGGACTTGTTCCTCGTCGACTACGACTCGGCCGAACCCGCGAACCAGGACACGGGCCATCGGTTGTTGATCAACGACGGCAACGGCTTCTTCACCGACGAGAGCGCGACGCGCCTGACGGCGAACATGATCGCGAGCGCGTTCGGCACGGCCGGGTCGATCGTCGACATGAACGGCGACGGGCACAAGGACATCGTGCGCAGTCAGAACGGCCCGGCCGACGTCTACTACAACAACCCGAACAACGTCGGCTCGTTCAACCTGATGCAGAACGCCTACACGGGCGCGGCGTACTTCGTCGGCACCGGCGACCTCAACAAGGACGGCCGCATCGACATCACCATCGGCGACGACGTGTCCGACGTCGTGCGTTACAACACCGGCGTCGATGCGCTCGGCCGCGTGATCTGGAGCGTGCAGGTCCCCTACAAGTTCCTGACCGGCGGCGACGACGGCTTCGCGAACCAGATGGTCATCGACGACCTCGACGGCGACGGTTGGAACGAAGTCGTGCAGACGGACTTCGACGTGCAAGGCGGCGGCTGCAACCGTTACACGCACATCTATCACAACCCCGGCGGAGCGGTCGGCGCGAGCATCCAGCTGATCCACGAACGCGAGAACGCGTCGGCGAACGCGTGGCTCGGCGCGCCGGGTCTGAAGTACGACGACCTGAACGGCACGTACAACGCGGCGGTGTTCGATCTCGACAACGACGGCGACAAGGACATGGTCCTCGGTCGATGCTCGGGCACGTTCGTCTGGACGAACGACGGCAACTCGAACGTGTGTCAGCCGGACCTCGGCTTCGGCGGGCCGGGCGACGCGACGCTCGAGTGCTGCGGTGATCCGCTCGAGAGCGGCGGTCAGTCCACGCTCGCGCTGTCGCGCGTGACGCCGAACTCGAGCGCGACGTTGTTCGCGTCGATGGCGTCGTCGCCGACGTTCGTGCCGGAGCTGAACGGAACGCTGAT
>JAEUIB010000493.1 GCA_016795255.1 Planctomycetota bacterium | reverse complement strand
AGGTCGTTCGGCAGCGGCGTGATGAGCGTCCCGGCCGTGAACGGCGCGCCGTCCGGCTGCGTCCCCCACAGCGTGCCCGTGAGTCCGCAGACGTCCGTCACGGTCATGCCCATGCCGCCACGGACGATGCTGTTCGCGACGAACACGCGTTGCGCGCGGATGCCGTCGCCGCCTTCGCCGCCGAGCCACGCGCACGGGCACGGTTGCACCGGCGGACTGGTTCCGCAGAACGCGTCGAAGCACGCGACGTGATCGCTGCCGAGCCCGCCGGACACGACGGAATCGAGGACGACGACGATCGAGTTCGGCGCGTCGACTCCGCAGCGACCGTTCGGCATCGATGCACAACCGACGTCGGTCGAGTTCTCGCCGCCGGCGAGTTGCGATTTGCAGAGGTAGAGCAGCGGGACGCTCGTGCGGATCGCTTCGGCGCCCACGCCGATGCCGGTCGCGTACTCGAGGTCGGGTCCGAGGACGATGCAGTCGTTCACGTGGAGCGCGGTGAAGCCACCGCCTTCGATCGCCGCGTGGAACACCGAGAACCAGTCCGCCGCGCCGACCCCGCCGACGTCGAGATTCGCGAGCGTGACGACGCCGACGCCGGAACCGGCGAGCGTGACCGCGGGCGAGCAGTGGAACGCGGCTTCGGACGGATTCGGTGGGCGAATCGTCGGACGCGGGGAGCCGACGATCGTCACGGACTTCGAGATCGTGATCGCCGCGTATTCGCCGCCGCGGACCTCGACGACGTCGCCGGGTGCGGCCGCGTCGAGTGCGGCTTGCAGCGAGACGAACGCCCCGCTCGCGCCGGATGGATCGACGACGTGGCGGGCGGCGAATGCGCTCGCGGCGAACCACCAGCCGACGACACCGAACTGGACCAGCCGAGCCAGCCGGACCTTGGAAACGAACACTCGCTGCACGGGCTTTCCTCCTGATCCGACGTCGAGCCGCCGGCCACTCGCCCGCGCCACCCCGAGGCACCCCCCTCGGACGCACCGACGATCGCTCGGGTTCGCACTTTCGACGAACGACTCCCAGGACGGTCGATCGCCGAGTATGGTCGGGACCCGATGGGACCGCGGTGACCTGGGCGACGCGAAGGGACTGCGATGAAGCGGATCGGGATCGGCTTCGGTTGCGTCGTGCTCGCCGCACTCATCGCGTGGCTCGTCTGGGGGGGCGACGCGACACCGACGATCACGCCGACCGAACCGCCCGCGTCGTCCGCGCCGCCGACGCCGACGGTCGATGCGCCCGCGGACGATGCCGGGGACGAGGCATCGACCGCTCGCGAGAGCGTGACGCCGGCCACGCTCACGGAAACTCCGACCGATCCGTCGGAGAGCGCCGCTGCGGAGGTCGTCGTCGTCGTGCGCGTCGTGGACGCGACGACGTCGCAGCCGGTCCCGGACGTCCGCGTGGTCCTGACCTCCGCGGGGGGCGACGACGTCAGCATCAGCGTGGCGATGCCAGGCGGTGAGATCGCGACGTTCCGACCGGACGAGATCGCGACGCGCACGACCGACGCGCTCGGAGAGGTCCGTTTGGCGATCCCACCGGATTCGGATCTGGAGTTCCGCGTCCGGCCGCCGTTCATCGCCGAACCGCTCGCGTTCCACTCCGACGCGTCGATGCCGCGCGAGTTCACGCTGCGCGTCACGGCGGCGGCACAGTTCACGGGGCTCGTCGAGACGACCGCGCGCAAGCCGATCCACGGGGCTTCCGTGAGCGTCAGTGCGCAGCGGGCCGACGGCTCGGCGGCTCACGGCATCGCGCACGGGTCCACCGACGAGGCGGGGCGTTACACCATCGATCCGTTCGTCGTCGAGCCGGGCGCGACCTACAGGTTGACGGCGTCCCGCGTCGGCTTCGCGTCGGCGCAGCTCGATCGCGTCGAACCCGTGCCGGGCAAGGTCGTCGAGGTCGAGAAGCTCGTGCTGACGCGGAACGGCGTTCGCGTGTTCGGCACGCTGGTCGGCGACACGTTCACGACGGACGGGACGCAGCTCGAGCTGCACGGCAACTCGTTCGGCGTGATGACGACGACGGTCGGCGCCGGTGGTGCGTTCGAGTTCTTCGTTCCGCGCGCCGGGAACTGTCGGCTCGAGTTCGACGGCTTCTGCATCGGCGCGGCCGGCGTCGTCCCGATCTCGATCCTCGCTGGGTCGACCGAGCACGATTGCGGCATCGTTCGCGCTTCGAAGCCGGCCGCACACTATCGCGGTCGAGTCCTGCTCGCGGACGACGCGCCGGCGACCGCGGGGCACGTGCGGTTCGGCGACTTCATGGCGCAGATCGGAGCCGACGGCTCGTTCGACCTCGTGACGTGCGCGGCGGGACCGCTGCCGCTCGACGTCTGGTGGACCGCGGGGGACGACCACTCGAACGAGCTGTTCGACGCGTTCACGTTCACGGCGACCACCGACAACGTGATCCGGGTGCAGCCGCGCGGCGTGCTCGTTCGCGTCGTCGAGTCGGGTGGCGCGTTGAAGGGGCCCCTGGACGCGAACATCGAGTTCTCCCAAAAGGACTCCGGGGCGGCG
>JAEUIB010000452.1 GCA_016795255.1 Planctomycetota bacterium | reverse complement strand
TGCGCGTCGCCGGTCAGTTTCAGTGTCCCGCCGACCTTCGCGAACGTCGTGGTCGCATGGGCCTCGGCCGCGACCAGCGTCGAGGACACGAGCAGTCCGATCGAGAGCGTGTGGGCGATGTTCATGGCTTCCTCCGAGGGTCTTCGAGGTTCGATTCGTGAGGCAAGGCGCCACCCGAGTCGAAGCCCGACAGACGAATCGAAGGAAAAGAGCCGAACCGGAGCTCGGCCGACGCCGGCCGGTCCCGAGCCGAGCGCTGCTCCGGTCCCGAATCGGAACCCGAGGTACGGAACCGAGGTGTTCGATCCCGGCTCAGCTCGTCTGTTCGATCTTCTTGATCGTCGTCTTCCCCGACACGCCGGCGTTCGCGGAGAGCTCGAGCGCATCCGTCCCCGCGCCGCCGTCGACCGAGAGATCGGTGGCGCATCCGACCGGCGTTTCGAAGCGCAGGGTGTCGTCGCCGCCGCCGAGCTTGACCTCGAGTTTGCGCACGAACAGCGAGTCCTGCAGGCGGACGAAGTCGCCCGCATTGCCAAGTCGGATCGACGTCGCGCCGCCGACGTTCGTGTCGTCGACCTCGACGGTCGCGCCGAGCTTCGACCGAACGACGAGATTCGATCCGATGTCGACGTCGGTTTCGTCGGAGTCGCTCGAGGAACCGACACCGTCGACCTTGACGTTGTCGGCGCCACGGACGTTCACGCTGCCGCCGACGTGGACGCTCTTGTCCAGCGTCTGCACGAGAAGTTCGAACGAGTCGCCGGCCTGGTCTCCCATCGCGACATCGATGCTGCCGCCGATGAACGTCGTTCGCTCGGTGGCGAAGTCCTTGAACAGATCGTCGATGCGCAGGAAGTCCGTGCCGGATCCCGTCTTCACTTTGACGGAAGCCCACGCAGGATGCCGCTCGAGGACTACTTCTCGATGTCGGTGAACTTCGTGGCGCCGAGCACGCTGATCAGCTGCGAGCCGATCACGAAGTTCTGGCCTGCGCCGCCACGAACGACGAAGTCGCCGCCGAAGTGCGACGGCAGATCGTCGAACAGCAACACGTCGTCACCGGCGCGCAGATCCGCTTCGAAGTTGCGTACGAACGTCGAACGCGTGATGCGCACGACGTCATTGCCGGCCGGATCGACGCGATTCGAGAGCTTCAGGCGCGTCGCGCCACCGACGACGACGTTGTCCATGTCGATCGAAAACGTGTCGCCACTCTGATCGTGCGCTTCGTCGACCTTGATGCGCAGGTCGCCGCAGATCAGGACGTCGCCGACTTCGTGGTTGGGCGCGTCGCCGTCCCCGTTGAGGTCGATGTCCGTCGCGCCCTCGATCGTCATGTTGCCGCCGATCAGGAACCCGGCTTCGTCCTCGGTGTCGACGTCGACTTGTTCGCCGCTCTCTCCGCCGAGCCGCAACGTGACGTTCTTGCCGATCATCACGGGGAACGCGAGGCCGTCGATCCGCGTGTTGTCGATGTCGACCTGGTCCACGCCGTCGCCGGTGTTCACGACCAGCGAGCCGCCGATATGGAGGCCGTTGACGAACACTTGGTCGTTGCCCGTTCCGGTCGAGATCTCGATGTCGGTCACGCCGAGGAACGGCTGCGGGTTCACGCCGGCGTGCGAGACGACGACCCGGCCGACTGCGCCCGTTCCGTCGAGCTGGATCGAATCCGACCCGGGATCCCCTTTGATCTTCAGCTTCGAGCCCTTCTGCGTCGCGACGAGTTCGCAGTGCGCGGCGTCCGCGAGGACGAGGGTCAGCAAGCCAGCGAGCAACGTGGGGATCGACGGGCGGATCATGGGAGTCTCCGGTGGATTCGAACGGTGAGTCGTGCGCTGGGCAAGGCGAGGTCTTGCGGAGCCGCCGACAGCGCTTTCTCGAGAATCTCCGCTTCGCCGCACCGAACCTCCGCAACGCGAACCGGCGCGACGTCGGACCGGAGGTCCAAGTCGCGCCGCTTCCCCTCGAGCGGCCGCGCCGCGGACGGCGGCTCGATCAGGGAACGAACTCCATCTGAGGGAACGCGAATGCGGCGGCGAACTCGCAGCCGGCGGTCTGGATCAGCGAGTCGAACCCCGAACCGCCGACGACGTCGACCTTCGCATCGAACTTGGTCGCGTCGTTCTGGAAGTCGACGATGTCGTCGCCGCCGCGCAGGCGGATCGAGACTTTGCCCGCGAACTGCGAGTGGGTGATGCTGAGCTCGTCCTTCTCGTCACCGAACGCGAGCTTCGTGGTGCGACCGACCATGACGTCGTCGAGCATCGAGAACTCGGCTTGCAGGTCGTTCACGTCGCCGCCGTCGCACTCCATGCGGAGCTTGCCGCCGACGAAGATGTCGCGCGCTTCCAGGTTCGGGGTCGTGCCGCCGCCATTGAGGGCGCTCGTTTCGACGCCGCGAATCGTCAGATTGCCCATGAAGTTCATGAACGCGATCGCATCGGTATCCGCGAAGACGGCGTCTCCGACGTCTCCACCGAGCGCGATGTCGGTGTCGCCGCCGACGATCATCGGCTGGACGAACGGTGTCGCGACCGTCCGGGCGAACAGATCGTCGTCCCCGTCGCCCATCTTCACGCGCAACGAACCGCCGATCTGCAAGGCGACGAGTTCGAGCCGATCGTCGCCGGCCCCGGTCTTGACGTCGATGTCGCGGACACCCGAGAACTCGCCGGCGTTCGAGCCGTCGACCGTCACGGCGACGCTGCCGAAGTCGGTGCCGATGATCGCGATGACGTCGGCGTCGACTCCGCCCGCGATCTTCAGCTTGCCCTTCGCGATGGAGGTCGTGACGCCGGCCGAGGCCGCCGATGCGGCGATCGCGGTGAGGGCCAGCGTGCGGATCAGGTGTGAGGTGAAGCGGTTCATCGTCGGCTCCGAGTTCAGTGGGTCGTGGAAGTGGTGTTCGAGGACGGGCAACGAGGCGACGGTTCGCGAGCGGTCCGACACGGAAAACATCGAGTTCCCGACCTCGAGTCCGACGCGAAGTGCGTCTCGAGGGGCTCGGCGTCCGCCCCGCGGTCGTTCAACCCTCGATGTTCTTCGCGACGGTGACGCCCCCGACCGTGGGCGGACTGCCCGTGATCGAGTCCGTGCCGGCTCCACCGTCGAACAACGCGTTGGCGTTGAACTCGACGGCGTCGGCGAACTCGACCGCGTCGTTGCCCGCGCCCATGCGCAGCTCGAAGTTGCGCGTGAAGTGCGCGTCGTCGATCTCGACGAAGTCCGCGCTGCCGCCGAGACGGATCGACGTCGATCCGCCGATGTTGATGTCGTCGAGCGACACCACCGTCGTCAGCTTCGAGCGGATCACGAGGTTCGCGCCGATGTGGATGTCGCTGGGATCCGAATCGCCGGACGAGCTGATCCCGTCGAACGTGACGACCGTGCCGCCACGGACCGAGACGCCGCCGCCGAAGCGCACGCTGCCGGTCGGATCCTGCACGCGGCATTCGAACGAGTCGCCGGCTTGATCGCCGAGCGCGACCGCGAGGCTGTTCCCGACGAACGTCGCGCGGACCGTGACGCCGTCGGCGAGCAGGTCGTCGATGCGCATGAAATCCACGCCGGCGCCGAGCTTCGCCTTGATCGAGCCGCCGATCTCGATGCCGGACACGTTCACCGCGTCGTTGCCGTCGCCGGTCTTGATCTCGACGTCGCGCACGCCGAAGAACGATGCGACCTCCGTCGGCGAGGTTCCTTCGAGGACCCGCAGCTCGCCGAGCGCGCCCGTGCCCTCGACGTGGATCACGTCGTCGGTCGAATCGCCGGCGACGACGACCTTCGCGCCGAGCTGAACGGCGGTCACGTCGGCGCGAGCCGAGGTCGCGAGCGCGAGGGTCAGGACACCGAGTCCGAGAGCGGGGGTCCGTGCGAGCGTCATGGGAAGTCTCCAGGGGTTCGCGTCGAGGGGACGGTTGGGTTCGCCCGAAGAGGCGATGGCGCGGGGCATCCCCGACAGGGCTTCGCGAGAAAAAGTGCGCCGGCCGGCCACCCGAAATGCGACGGACCGGCGTCGCGGAGCCCGCGGCGCCGGTCACGTCGGAGCGTCGCCACCGCATCGCGCAGCGCGGTCGCGTGCTACGTCGACCTGCCGATCAGGGCACGAACTCCATCTGCGGGAACGCGAACGCGGCAGCGAACTCGCAGCCGGCGGTGCTGACCAGCGAGTCGAAACCCGAGCCGCCGATGAAGGCGGCCGGGCCATCGAACTTCGTCTCGTTGTTCTGGAAGTCGACGGTGTCGTCGCCGCCGCGCAGACGCATCGTGACCTTGCGCGCGAACTGTGAATGGGTGACGAGCAATTCGTCCTTCGCATTGCCGAAGTCGAGCTTTGTCTCGCCACCGACCAGGACGTCATCGAGCTTGGTGGACTCGATCTGGCCGGGGTCGCCGCCGGTGCGCACGGTGCGGAGTTTGCCGCCGATGACGATGTCCGCGGGCTCCAGGGTCGGTGCGGTGCCGCCGCCGTCGATGCCGATGAACGTCGCGCCGCGGATCGTGACGTCGCTCATCAGGTACACGGCGCTGGTTGTGATGGGCGCGATCCCGATCGAGTCGCCCGTGTCGCCGCCCAGATCGACGTCGACCTTGCCGCAGACGACCAACGGCTTCCCCGTCGGACTGTCGACCGCCGCGAGGAGCACGATGTCGTTGCCGTCGCCCATCTTCGCGCGCAGGTTGCCGCCGATCTGGATCGCGAAGGCGTCGAGCCTGTCGTTGCCCGACCCGCATTTGACGTCGATGTCGCGGACACCGCTGAACTCACCGGCGGGCACGCCATCGACCGTCATCGTGAGCGCGCCGAAGCCGGCCCCGAACAGGTGGATGACGCTGCCCGACGCGTCCGCGGTGATCTTCAGCTTGCCTTTCGACAGCGTCGTCGTGACGTCGGCGTGGGCTGCGCACGTCGCGATCGTCGCGATCGCCAGGGTGCGGATCAGGCTCGAGGTGAAGCGGTTCATCGTCGACTCCGAGTTCTGCGGTGAGGTGGTGGGTGCGTCGGTGGAGGCGACCGAACGAGGCGCGTCCGACACGGGAAACGAGCTCTTCGGAACGAGCTCTTAGAAGCGAGCTCTTCGCAGGTGCCCGTGGATCACGGGAACACCGAGATCTCCTCGAAGTCCTCGAGCGACGGGAACGCGACGAGCACGAGCTGATCGACGTCCTGGATCACGTCGTTGCCGGCGCCGCCGTCGGCCTTGAACGTCGCATCGATCGCGGTGTCGACGTTGCCGAAGTCGAGGACGTCGTCGCCGCTGCCGAGTTGCGCGTCGAGACCTCGGGCCAATCGACAGTGCGCGAAATGGACGATGTTCGGGTTCGCGCCCAGCGTGATGCGCGTCTTGCCGCCGACGTCGACGTCGGCGAGCACGACCTGGACCACGCCGGCGGCGCTCAGCGACTTCTCGGTCGACTGGATGCGTAGATCGGCTCCCACGACGACGTCGTGCGGATCGAACGCGGCGGAGCCGCCCAAGCCGGCGACCTGCAGCGCCGCGGCTCCGCGGATGGACAGGCGCCGCCCGATCAGCAGCGGCCCGTCCCCGGACGCCGTCATCGCACAGACGTCGCCGGGCTGGCCACCCAGCGTGAGCGTGAGGTCGCGACCGACGATCAGTGGGCCGTCGACGTCGCCGGAATCGTCGACGATCGCCGAATCCTCGCCCGCCCCGAGGTTCGCGACGACGTCGCCGCCGACCTGGAGCGCCGAGATCTCGAGCTCGTCGTTCCCGGCTCCGAGCGCGATCAGGACATCGCGGACTCCGAGGAACGGCTGCGGATTCGCGCCGTTCACGCGGACCACGACGCGCCCGAGCAGGTTCGTGCCGTCCACGGTGACGACGTCGTCCTGCGCGTCGCCTTGGATCTTCAACCGCGCGCCCTTCTGGGTCACGCTGACCGCGGCATCGGCGACGGCCGCGAAGGAGAGTGCGACGGCGAACGCAGCGAGCTTCATGACGGACTCCGATCGTGTTCCAAGGGGTGGTTCGAGGCTTGCCGCGTCGAGAAGCGACGGATGCGCCGTCGTCCGACATGCGAAATCGAGGGTCCCCGCCGATCGGTCGCGACGGTGCGGCGGGACGAAAGCCGAACGGGTGGGACGATCGAACGCTTCGGGCCGAGGTCGTTCGATTACTCCTGTCGGCGGCGCCGAACTCGGTCGCCTGGAGGTGCGGCCGAGCAACCCCTGGGACAAGGAACGAACCATGCTCCTCACTCGAATCGTCGTGACGTCGATCGTCGCCATCGCCCTCACCGCCTCGGCCCACGCGAGCGCGGTCACGAAGAAGTCCGGCGCGAAGCTGTCGGTGATCGGCGACGACGGGCCGAACCTCATTTCGCTGACCAGCGACGGATCGGCGGGGGAGGTCGTCGTCGAGATCAACGGCGCCCCGCTCGAGACCTTCATCGGCGTGCGCGACATCGTCATCGCGACCGGAGGCGGTGACGACTCGGTGGACGTCCGCGGGATCCACATCGGCGGGTCGCTGAAGGTGAAGACCGGATCGGGCGGGGACTCGATCCACTTGTCCGACGTCAGCTCCTCGACGAAGCGCGAGCTGTTCATCGGCCGCAACGTCGATCTCGACCTCGGTGGTCAGTCCGGGGATCGAATGGACTTCGAAGCTGTGACCAACGCCGGGATCTCGATCGGCGGCAACGTCACGATCCGCCGCGCGGAACTCGTCAGCGCCGCGACCGGCAGCGGTGCGCACACGATGGACACCGCGGATCTGCGGATCGGCGGCAACCTCGTGATCCTTGCCGCGAAGGGCGTCGAACACTCGATCACGATCGACAGCACGAACGTCTGCGGAGCGACTCGGATCCTCATGGGCTCGCAGTTCGACTCGGTCACGCTGCTGCGGTCGACGTTCGTCGGCAAAGTCACCATCGCGCTCGGCGGCGCCGCCGACGCGGTCGAGTTCCAGAGCGCGGCGAGTCAGTGCCGCTTCGAGTCGGCCGTCGTCGTCGACGGCGGCCCCGGCGACGACACCGCGACGACGCTCGACGGGATCTTCGCGCAACCCATCACCTTCAAGCAGTTCGAAGGTGCGCCGTGACGAAGCCGCCGAGGCCGTGGAGGAATCCCTCGAAGCGAGGGGTTCCTCCACGGCCTCGGCGTGTTCACGCATCGACGCGACGCGTCACGGCCCGGCTTCGAACTGCGTGACCGTCACGGGCTGGACGAACTCGTTCGAGTTCATCGTGATCGAGTCCGCGTCGCCCGACCCGCCGCGGATGCTCGCGGCGCCGAAGAACACGCAGGCGGTGTTCGAAGACAGTCCGGCTTCGAACGTGTCGTCGCCGGCGCCGAGCTTCGCGGTGAGCTTCCCGCCGAACGAACAGTCCGCGAGTCGAACTTTGTCGTCGCCGGCACCGAGCTCGATCGTCGTCGCTCCGGCGACGTTGACGTTGGTCATCCGGAAGCTCAGCAGGTCACCGGTGAGATCGGCGGCGAGCTTTCCGCGGAGCTTCAGTTGACCGCCGATCGTGATGTCCTCGACGTCGAACGCGTTCGTCTCGCCCTCACCGTCGAAGTCGAAGTCGGCGACGTCTCGCGCGACGAAGTCGCGGCCGATCGTGATCCCGAAATCGCCGGAGTCGACGTCGACGCGCACGACGTCGCCGGCCTGACCGCCGAGCGACAGGTCGACATTCTGCCCGATGAACACGGACTGCTGGTCGATCGCGACCGACCGCGCGGTGCCGATCGCGATGAAGTCGTCACCGTTGGCGAGCTTGGCCTTCAGCGTTCCGCCGATGCGGATGCCGCCGACGAACAGCGAGTCCCCACCGTCCCCACCCTTCACGTCGATGTCGCGGATGCCGTTGAACTGGCCGACGGGGTCCGAATCGACGAAGACCGTGACCTCTCCGAGTCGATCCATGCCGTCGACGAGGATCACCGTCGGCGTGTCGTCGCACTTCACGACGAGCTTGGTCCCCTTCAGCGAAACCGTGGCTCCGCACTCGGCGGACGAACCGACCATCGCGAACAGAACACCGACGAGCGCGACGCGTTGCGACGACATGACGACCTCCCGGGGGTTCGAGGAGTCGCGACTCCGGCGAACGTTCGCCTCGGACGTCGACGAGTCCTCGTTCCTCCCGAAGGCGAGGATCGCCTCGAAGGTCGACATGCGTTCTGCGCCTCCGCTCGACGCGGAGCCGTCGAAGGCGCGATGCGGGCGCAGAAGGTTCCGTCGCCCGGCGCATCGCTCGAGGAGGCGCCGTCGGTCCCCGCGGACGACAGCCGAATCCAGGAATCCTCGCCATCGACGACGAGGCCCCGCGGAGCGCGTCGTGCTCCGCGGGGCCTCGTCGATCCTGGCTCTCGCGCTGGCGGAGGCTCGGGCATGCTTCCCGCGGAGATGGACCGCCGCGTACGTCCGGGGCGGGCGATCCCCGTTCAGTCGATCTCGGGGTTCGTGCTCGAGCCGCCCGAACCGAAGTCGTTGGCCTGGAACGTCGTCGGCATCACCGAGGCGGCGACGTCGATGCGGTTGTTCTTCGCGGTGTTGTTCTTGAACACCATGTTCGAACCGGACAAGTCGAAGCCTTCGCCGGCGTTCTTCAGCGCGACGTTGTTCGTGACCTCGCAGTTCGAGCCGTTCACGTCGAAGCCGTCGGTCGTGTTGCCCGTGGCGACGTTGTCCCGGATGTCGGCGTCGCCGATGTAGAGCAGCATGCCGTCGCCTTGGCAGTCCTTCGCGACGTTCTTCTCGATGAGCCCGCCGCTGCCGTTGAACACGAATCCCGCCGACGATCCCGCGTACCGTCCCGATCGCAAGGCGACGTTCTTCCGCGCGGTGATCGAGTTGCCCGACACGTACACACCGGCGTAACCGGCGCCGTCGACGACGTTCGACTCGAGGACGATCGAGGTCCCGCCGGAGACGTAGATGCCTTCGTCCGAACCGCTCGTCGTCTTCACGCGGTTCTTGCGAAGGGTCAACTGACCGCCCGAGACGTTGATGCCTTCGTAGCGCGTGTCCGAGATCACGTTGTTCTCGATGATCGCTCCATCGCCGGTCGAGTAGAGCCCGGCTCCGTCGAGGACCGTCGACACCTTGTTCCCGCGGATGACCGCGTTCAGCGCGCTGATGTAGAGCCCGTTCGAGCCGGCATTGACGATCGTGTTCTTCTCGACGAGGGCGTTCGGGCCGGCGACGTACATGCCGTAGTTGTTCGTGCCCTTCGTCATGTTCTTGCGCACGATCGGATTCGTGCCGTTCACGAAGAACCCGTACGACGAGCACAAGGTCGCGACACAGTTCTCGACCGTCGTGTCGTTCGCGGACGACGCGTAGACGCCGTACGGGACACCGATCATCGTGCAGTTGCGGATCGTCGCGCCCGAGCTCTCGACGAGCACGGCGGCGTCGGTGCAGTTGGAGATCTTCAGCTTCTCGATCCGCGCGCCGGGGGCGGTGATGCGAACACCGGCGCCGGGCTTCCCCGGACCGTCGTTCATGCCGTGTCGAATCGTGAAGCCACGGACGGTGACGTCGTCGGCGTTGATCTGGATGCCGGGGCCGTCGGCGTCCCCGTTCGCGAGGCGCGCGTCGATGATCACGTTGCCGGACGCCTTCAGCGTCAGTCCGTCGAGATTGCTCGTGACGACCGGCGTCTCTTCGTAGACGCCGGCCTTGACGGTCACGGTGCCACCGGCGCCGGCGGCGTTGATGCCGGCCTGGATCGTCGGGAACTGCCCGTTCTTCTGGACGACGACGTTGGCGGCTTGGGCGGTGGTCGTGGCAGTGAGGGCGAGTAGGACGGCCAGGCGGGTGATCATGGGTCTCTCCGGTTGCGGGTCGCCATGATCACCCGCGCGCGGGGGCGGGCGTCACGGGGATTCCGGCAAGAATGGAAGTCAGTCGATTTCAGGGAGGGTGTTCACGCCGCCGGTGCCGAAGGAGTTGGCCTCGAACGACAGGGGTGCGGTGGTGGCCGCGACGTCGATGCGGTTGTTCTTCGCGACGTTGTTCGTGAACGTCATGCCCGCGTTGTCGAGGTCGAAGCCCTCACCCAAGTTCTTCAGCGCGACGTTGTTCGAGACCAAACCGGTCACCGCCAGGTCGAAGCCGTCGGTCACGTTGCCGATCGCGGTGTTGCCGATCACTTCCGAATCCTGCAGGGACAGGTTGAATCCGTCGCCGCGCCCGTCCTTGGCGGTATTGCCGAGGACGTCGATGGACGTGCCCATGAGATGGAACGCGGTCGACGGGTTGCCGGGGAACCGGCCGCAGCGCAGGACGACGTTCTTCTTCACGGTCATGTTCGACGAGGACGAGAGGATCCCGTCGCCGCCGACGTCGTGCAGCGCGTTCGACTCGATCGTCCCGTTCGCTCCGATGACTTCGATCCCGCCGTTGAACCCGGCGACGCCGACGACTTTGTTCTTCGCGACGACGGAGTTGGATCCGGTGACGTTGATGCCGTCCCCTCCCGTCTCGACGATCGTGTTCGACGTGATCTCCGGGTCGTCGCCGACGGCGCGTATGCCACCGCCCGAGGACACACTCGTGATCTTGTTCCCGCGCACGACCCCTTCGGAGAGGGTGAGGAGCGCGATCGCATCGAATTCACAGCGTGTGATCGTGTTGAACTCGATTCGCTGCCGCGCGCTACCGAGCACCAAGATGCCGGTGGCGCACGACGTGATCTTGTTCTTGCGGATGACGAGGTCGTCCCCTTTGACGAGGATCCCATGGATGGAGGCGCGCTCGACGACGCAGTTCTCCACGAGCAATCGCGTTGCTTCCGTCGCGTAGACGCCGATCCAGCAGGCTTCGAAGCGGCAGTTCTTGATGACGGCGTCGGTCTGCTCGACGATGACGCCGCCCGCGCTCGCGTTGACGATGCGCAGCTTCTCGAGACGCACGCGGAGGCCTTTGACGTCGACGCCGTACCCTTCCGCCGAGCTCGATCCCATCACGTGACGGATCGTGAAGCCGCGCACGACGACGTCGTCCCCGCTGACGATCAGGCCCGGGCCAGCGCCATCGCCGTTCGCGAGGCGAGCGTCGATGATCACGTTGCCGGACGCCTTGAGCGTCAGTCCGTC
>JAEUIB010000411.1 GCA_016795255.1 Planctomycetota bacterium | reverse complement strand
GGCCGACGTGTTCCTGTTGCCGACCCGCGCGCTCGAGGGCTTCGGCATGGCGACGCTCGAAGCCCTCGCGTGCGGTACCGGCGTGGTCGCGACGGACGCCGGCGCGACGCCGCAGGTGCTCGCTCGCTTGGCGCCGGAGTTCGCGCCGGTCCCGTGCGACGCACGGGCGCTCGCGGCCGCGCTGAAGCTCCGGCTCGCCGATCCGGCACGGACGGATGCGATCGCCGCGAAGGCGGCCGCGACCATCGCGCGCGAGCACACGCTGCGCGCCGCGGCGCAAGCGGTGATCGATGCGATGTCGAGCTCGCGAGGCGCGCGATGAGTCTCCGGGCCATCGCGTTCACGAAGACCACCGCGATCGGTCCGTCGAGCCGCTACCGCTACGTGCAGTACCAGGCGCGACTGGCGCGACTCGGCGTCGAACTGGTCGTCCGTCCGCTGTTCGGCGCGTTCTGGTTCCGGCTGCTGCGCTGGCCGGAACCGCTGCGCTCGCTCGCCAAGCTCGTCTACGCGCCGTTCTGCTTCGCAGTCCGCGTCCTGCAGTGCTTCGGATCACGGGCGACCGACGTCGTCGTCGTCGAGCACCAACTCTTCCCGTACCTGCCGGCCTGGGGCGAAGCGCTCCTCGCGAAGCGCCGACTCGGCTACGTCCTCGAGTTCGACGACGCGATCTACCTGACGTTCGCGCATCGGGCGAAGCTCGAGCGGATGTGCGCGTCGGCGCGGATGGTCGTCGTCGGCAACGAGTTCCTCGCGCAGTTCGCTCGCCCCCACGCGCGGGCGGTCGAGATCTCCCCGACGACGATCGACCTCGCGCGCTACCCGGCCTCGCCGCCATCGCGGACGACGTCGGGACGACGCCTCGTCATCGGGTGGATCGGGTTGCCGTACAACTTCGACGCGCTGGAGTCTCTCGCGGCGCCGCTTTGCGAGCTCGCGCGCGAGGTCGACTTCGTGCTGCGCGTCGTGTCCGCCGGGGCCCCGTCGCTGCCCGGCGTCGACGTCGAATGCGTCCCGTGGACGGAGGACGGCGAGGTCGCCGTGATCCGCGAGTTCGACGTCGGCGTGATGCCGTTGAAGGACGACGAGTGGTCGCGCGGGAAGTGCGGATTGAAGATCCTGCAGTACTTCGCCGCGTTCGTCCCGGTCGTCGCGTCGCCGGTCGGCGTCAACGCGTCGATCGTCGATCACGGCATCAACGGTTTTCTGGCACGAAACGCCGATGAGTGGCGCTCGAGTTTGCGGAGCCTGCTCGCCGATCCCGACCTGCGCGCTCGCTTCGGCGCCGCCGGGCGGCGTCGCGTGGAGGAGCGCTTCGACGCGGATCGCGAGGCCGTCCGCATCGCGGAGCGCATACGTCGACTGGCGGGAGACGAGACGCGATGAGCCTGGCGACGCTGACGGAATCGACCTGGCACGGCGTGACTCCGACGATCGCGTTCGTCGTCGCGGCGGTGCTCGGCGTGTTCTTCACCCCGCGGATGCGGAAGGCGGCCGAACGGTTCGGCATCGTCGACAAGCCCGACGGTCGGCTGAAGACGCAGCGCGCGCCGGTCGCGTACCTCGGCGGCCTCGCGATCTACCTCGCGTTCCTGGTCACGCTCGGCGTGCTGGTCGACTTCGAGCAACGCGTGCTCGGACTGTTGCTCGCGTCGACGCTGGTTCTGCTGCTCGGGCTCGTCGACGATCTCGAGGCGCAGACGCCGTCGGTCAAGTTCGCCGGCCAGATCCTCGCGGTGTTCGTGCTGATGAAGGCGGGCATCCGCATCCAGATCACGTGGCTCGAGGGCGTGCCGTACCTCGCCGAGGCGGTGACGCTGCTGTGGGTCGTCGGCATCACGAACGCGTTCAACATCATCGACGTGATGGACGGACTGGCCGCCGGAACGGCCGGCGTCGCGTTGGTCGGTCTCGGCGCGATGGCGTGGTGGAACGGCGACATCGCGATCGCGTCGTTCACGCTGTCGCTGGCGGGAGCGGCGTTCGGATTCCTGCGCTTCAACGTCGCGCCGGCGCGGATCTACCTCGGCGACGCCGGGTCGATGCTGCTCGGGTTCCTCGTCGCGGCGCTGGCGACGCAGGCCTCGTGGGCGACGCATTCCGCGTACGCGGTCGCTGCGCCGATCGTGCTGCTCGCGGTGCCGATCTTCGACACGGCGCTGGTGTCGTTCCACCGCATCAAGCGCGGCTGTTCGCCGTTCCGCGGCTCACCGGATCACTTCGCCGTCCGGCTGCGCCGACACGGGTACTCGGCCAAGGTCGTCGCCCCGGTCACGTGGGCGCTCGGAGCCGTCTGCGCCGCGCTGGCGCTGCTGCTGACGCGAACCGGGGACCGAGCGAGTCTCGCGATCCTCGGCGGCGTGTTCGGCGCGGGCTGCGCGATCGGGATCTGGGTGTCGCGCTACGACGGGCGAGTCTCGGAGCCACTGGCGTCGGCGCCGAGCGAGCCCCCGCGTCCGTGAGCCGCGCTCGTCCGCGAGCCAGCGATGGCGCCGCCCAATGAAGCACGAACGGTCGAAAAGGCGCGAGGCCGCGGACTCCGTTCCGGAGCCGGCGGCCTCGCATCGAGTTCTGGTGACCCCACGGGGATTTGAACCCCGGTTTGATGGCTGAGAACCATCCGTCCTGGACCAGGCTAGACGATGGGGCCTGGAAAGCGCGGCATTCGAGCGGCGCGTCGTCTCGAAATCAAGATGCGACCCGTCGACGTTCGATCACGAACTCGCATTCGACGTCCGCTGCGTCTTCCGGCGTTCCGCGCGCGGGACGTTCGCCGTCCACGGCTCGCGTCCGCAAGTCGTGTCGAGCACGCGGCCGGCGGACGCTCGCTCGCGCGTCGACCGAGTGTTAGTTTCGTCGGCCGTTCGACCCTCCCGACCCGCCTTCATGCGCAAGTCCCGCCTCGCCCCACTGCTGCTCGTCGCGACGTTGCTCGCCGGCGCGGCCGTCGTCCTGACCACGCTCGGACACGACGACGCCACTCCGCCGCCGATCGACGTGCCGGCGAAGCCGCGGACGCCTCGGCCGAAGCCGCGCCCGGCGGTCGACGAAGCGCTCGAACCGCTCCCGGCGCAGGACGTCCTCGAGCCGGTCCAGGACGCGATCCCGGAACCGCTCGACGACGTCGACGAAGCCGACCTCGTGACCGCGATCACCGGGCGCGTGCTGACGCCCGCCGCGATCGCGGCCCGCGGGACGAAGGTCACGCTGCTGCGTCAACTGCCCGGCTCGGCGCTCGGACCGGGGCCGACGAAGCGCGCGCAGGAACCGGTCCAGGTCGACGACGACGGCTCGTACGGATTCACCGGCCTGAAGTCCGGGGCGAACTACGTCGTGCGCGCCGATCACCCCGACTTCCCGCCGACGTTCTCGGCGCCGACGAAAGCGCGCAAGGACGAGACGGTCGAGCTGCCCGATCTCGAGTTCGTCGTCGGCTGTTCGATCGTCGGCACCGTCCAGGACGAACACGGCAAGGGCCTGAACGACGCACGCGTGACGATCCACGACCTGGTTCGTGGGTTCCCCGCGACGGCACACCAGGATCGCGTCCCGACCGCGGTGATCGCGACCGACGAGCGCGGCGTGTTCCACGCCGAGCGGCTGGCGCCGGGCGTCTACGAGATCGTCGTCGCCGCGCCGAAGTACGAGACGGCCATCACGAGCAACGTCGATCTGTCCGCTCCGCGCAGCGAGAAGCGCATCTCGATCACGCTGCATCCCGGGCACTCGATCGCCGGTCGAGTGCTCGACACGTCGGGCGCGCCGATCGAGGGCGCACGCGTCCAGGCCACCCAGGTGACGAAGGACGGGCGACGGTTCGGCTCGGCGCTGACGCGCGCGGACGGCCGCTTCCGGATCGACGGACTCGGAACCGGCGAGTACCGCGTGGCGGTCGAGAAGGCCGGGTACTCGACCGCACAACGCAATCGCGTCGCGGCCGACTCGATGGCGGTGCAGTTCCGGCTGGCGCAGAACGCCGGCATCACCGGGTTCGTGTTCGGGTCGGACGGCACGACGCCGGCGACCTCGTTCGGCATCATGCTGCACGAGCTCGGCAAGGGCGATCACGCGAACCGCGTGCTCGGCGGCATGCGATCGTTCTCGGCGCGCGACGGTTCGTTCACGATCGACGACGTCCCGCCCGGGCGCTACCGGATGAAGGTGTTCGCGAACGGCTACGGCCCGACGTGGAGCGAACCGATCCAGGTCGAGCGGATCTTCGTCCACGGGATCAAGGTCGTGCTCGAGGTCGGCGCGACGCTGCGCGGCACCGTCGTCGACGTCGACGGTCGACCCGCCGCGGGCGCGACGGTGCTGCTGCTCGAGAACACGTATCGCCGCAATCCGGCGGCCGCGCTGCTGTACGGCTCCTACACGCACTACGCGAGCGCGAAGACCGCGGCCGACGGCACGTTCGCGATGGATGGCCTCGAACCGAAGCGTTACCAGATCGAGGTCCAGGCGCCGCAGCGGATGACGCTGTCGAAGCTCGACGTCGACGTCGCCAAGGGCGAGAACGACGTCGGCGCGCTCGTGCTGAGCGTCGGCGGCGGCGTGAAGGGCTACGTCGTCAACGAGCGCGGCGCGCCCGGCAACGGCGCGCGGGTCACCGCGCGGAACGTGAAGACGCAGGTCGCGTACGACACGACGTGCAACGTCGACGGCGCCTTCGAGTTCACGAACCTCTCACCCGGCGATTGGATCCTCGTGCCGTCGCCGCCGGCGACCGACCCGTTCGCGAATCACCCGCTGACGGCGATCACGATCGCGTCGTTCTCGCAGATGACCGTCACCGTCGTCGACGGCCGCACCGAGATCGTGACGCTGCCGATCAAGACGTCGCGCTGACCGGCGCCGTCACGATTCGAGCGACCAACGGCACTCCGATCACAGCGGGCCCTTCGCGCCGAGCGGCGCGCGGTGGCGGCGACGCGTGACGACCGACGCGGACGCGAGTTCGAGCCCGCGCTCGAGGATCGGATCGGCGCCGTTCGCGTACGCGACCGGGAAGTCGACCGCGACGTCCGGCTCGACGCCGACTCCTTCGAGTCGTTCGCCGTCGATCGGCACGTCGACCGACGCGAGTTCGAGGTACGCGCCGTCTTGCAACGCGAAGAACGCCGCGCCGAGCACCGCACCTTCCGTCCGTTCGCCGACCAGCGTCGCGAGGTTCGCGGCCCGCAGCCGGAACGCCATCAGTTCCTTCGCGCTGCGCGTGCGGCCGTCGATCAGCGCGATCACCGGCTTGCGCCACAACGGCGGATGCCGCGCCGTGCCGACGACGCGTCGCTTCTCGCCGCGGAACAGATCGACCAGTGCAGCGGCGACGTCCGACATGCCGCCGCGGCCACGCAGGTCGAGCACCAGCGCGTCGCAATCCGCCAGCGGTCCGGTCAGCGCCTCGCGGACCGCGTCGACGACTCCGCGCTGGCAGTACCAGACGTGCACGACGCCGACGCGCACGCCGTCGCGCTCGACGACCCGCGCTCCGCGCCGCGTGGCGTCGACGCCGGTCATCGCCTCGGCGACGAGTTCGACTTCGCGGACGCGTTCGCCCGCCGGATCGGACTGCAGCGTCAGCCGGACGCGGCTGCCGGCCGCGCGCGCGGGGATCGAGTACAGGCGCGGCCCGGGCAACGCGGGATCGAACCCGGCATCGACGACGAACGGACTCGTGACCGCATCGACGCCGTTCACGCGGACGACGCGGTCTCCGATCGAGCAGCCGGCGACCGCGGCCGGTCCGCCCTCGAACATCGAGCGCACGAACAGGCGCCCCGGCAGGCTCTCTTCGAGCAGCACGCCGAACGTCGGCAGCGGCTCGTTGTTCAGTTCGGCCATCATCGAGCGGTAGACCGGCTGCTCGAGCACCGACGTGTGCGACGCCCGCAACTCCGACAACAGGCGCTGCAGCACGGCACGGCGTTCGTCGGCGCCGACGGCCGATTCGTAGCGCGGGCGATAGTGCTCGCGCATCGCGTCCCAATCGACGCCGTGCAGTTCGCGGTCGTAGAAGTGGTCGCGCACGACCGTCCACACGCGATCGAACACCGCGACGTCGGCCTCGGCGGCGCGCGCCGGCGATCCGAGCCCCACCGCCAGCACCAGCGCGAGCCACCCACACCCGAGCCCCATCGTCCGCATCGGAATCTCCGGTCGAGTTCTGGCCACGTGCGCCGTCCGGCGCGCCTGCTACCCTGGGACGCCTTCGGCCTGCTGTTCCGGCAGACTAACCCCGTCGAGTCCATCGCGAGACCGTGCTTCCCCCGCTCCGCTCGTTCCTCGCTTCCGACCGAGCCATTCGCGAGATCCTGCGCGAAGCGCGCACGATCGCGCTCGTCGGGATCGAACCGGATCCGAGCTCGGCGACCCATCGCGTCGGGCGAGCGCTCCAAGGTCACGGCTATCGCGTGCTGCCGGTCCATACCGCGACGAAGGTCGACGAGATCCTCGGCGAGCCCGTGTTCGCGTCGATCGACGCGATCACCGAACCGGTCGACTCGATCGTCGTCATGCAGCGCACCGCCGACATCGACTCCGTCGCCGCGTGGGCGCATCGCCACGGCACCCGCGTCCTGTGGCTGCAGCCCGGAGTCGGCGACCCCACCGCGGCGTACGCGGCGCACCGCCGCGGACTGATCGTCGTCATGAACCGCTGCGTCGCGAAGGAGTACGAGGCTCAGTTCCCCGAGGACGAGCTGCTCTGACCCCGCCGGCTGCCGTCGGGCGCGTTCCGATGGATCCGCGTCGTCCGGAAGCGCACCACCATCCGGCGGTCACTTCGTTCGGTCACTCCTTCCGGTCACTTCTTCGGACGCGCGTCGACGATCCGCTTTTCCTTCATCTCGGTTTCGAGACCGAGCCGCGCCACGAGATCGTCGAGCGGCAGCACGCGGATCTCGTTGGGCTGGATCTCGCACGACGTCTGGATGCGCTCGCCGAGCTGCTGCTTGAACTCCGGCGACATGCCCGTGCCGTTCTTCAGCGCGAGCAACAGCACGACTTCGTCGACTTCGTAGGGATCGTCGTCCTTCTTGCGGATCTCGACCTGCCACTCCTCGATCTGCGGCGCGTCCGACAACACCGCAGCGAGTTCGTTCAGGTCGATCAGCGTGCCCTTGACCTTCTTCAGGTTGACCTCGCGCACGTTCGAGACGCGCGAGATCTCGGCGGACAGGCGCGGAACGACGCCGCCGAACTGCGGCAGGTTCTCGTAGCGGATCCCACCCTTCACGACGTCGCCGGTGCGGAAGCGCATGACGATCGTCCCGCGCCCGTCGAGCGGCGTGTACACCAGCTCGCCGTCCGCGTCGTCGGGGAGCACTTCGCCGGTCTTCGGGTCGACGATCTCGAACAGCCCTAGGTCGGGATACAGGTGGTAGCCGGTCGATCGCTCGGTCGGCATCTCGGCGAACGCCATCCGCGCTTCGGTGAACCCGAACGTGCCGAACACGCGGACGTCCGGCGCGCCGAGTTCGGTGCAGGTCTCGCGGATCTTCTCCTTCAGGCCCTCGGTGATCTTCTCGGCGCCGAGCACGACCTGCTTCAGCCGCGTGAAGCGCGCTCCGGACCGCGCCGCGCGGCGCAGCAGGTGATACACGTACGACGGCACGCCGACGACGCACTCCGCGCCCAGCCGTTCGATCATCTGGATGTTCGCTTCGGTGCTCGACACGCGGCCGCCGCCCGTGCCGATGACCATCACGCCGTGCGCGAGGCCGGCCATCGTCACCTGCCAGAACGCGAGGTGAGGCGCGTACGGGAACAAGTTCACGGTCTTCGCGTCGTGCGCGATCCCGAGCACGTCGATCAGTCGGCGCCCCGCCGTCTTCAGGATCTCGATGTCGTGCAGCGTGTAGAGGAACGGCACCGGGCGCGCCGACCGCCCCGTCGTCGCGGTCAGGAAGACCGGCAGGTACTCCTGTTCGATGCGGTGGAGCGCCCGCTCGGATCCGCCGAGCAGGAAGTCGCCGAGCAGTTGGATCTTCTTGCGCAGCGGCGCGTGCTCACGCAGCAACTCGCGCGTCGGCTGCAGCACGAAGTCCCGGATGCGTTCGGGTTCGCCGGGGCGCGGCAGCAGGTCCGCCTTCGTCGTGAACGGCAGATGACGCAGATCGGCGACGCTGCGGATCTTGCCCTTCAGACCCGCCGCCTTCAGCACCCGTCCGTAGTGCGGGTGATACGGCTCGATCTGCTCGCGCACGAAGCGCGCGAGCCGACGATCCTGATCCTCGCGCAGATCCTCGACGCTGGCGTAGCCGAAGCGTTCCAACCGCGCCGCTCCTTTCCGGGAGTTCGGGAGTCCGGGAACTCCGAGACCTTTTCAGGTGTCGGGACGATCGACGACGTCGGCCTCGACGTGCAGCTCGGCCGTCACGCGCTTGATCTCGTCGAGCACGTTGCTGACGCGGAAGACGTGCGGGACGGCGCGCAGCAACTGCCCGTTGTTGGCGTTCGAGATCTTCAGCGTGCCGAAGCCGAGCGCGAGCTCGACGGCGTCGCCGATCTCCTTCGTGAACGTCACCGACTCGGTCGGCCACGCCTGCGCTTCGCCGATCCACTTGTCGTGGATCACGACGTGGTTCGCCTCGACGACGATGACGAACGAGCGGCGGTCGAGCCAGACGAAGAAGAAGATGATCGCCCAGATGATCGACAGCAGCAGATAGAAGGTCGCGTTCATCCGCGGCTCGAGACGACCGAAGAAATGCGTCACGTCGGTGAGCTTGCCGAACGTGTGGAGCACGAAGCCGAGGATCACCAGCGAGAACAGGATGATCACGGTCTTCGCCGGACGCAGGTCGAAGAACAGCACCAGCAGATTCACGAACAGCGTCCAGACGAAGATGCGGCCGAACGCCGCCTCGTCGAGACCGAGCGAGCGCAGCAGGAAGAACCCGAGCAGCCCGAGGATGGCCGTCGGATACATCAGCACCGCCTGGTTGAACGGGCGGATCAACGTGTGCTCGCGGTCGGCGACCGACTGCTTGATCGCGGTCAGGTTGTCGATGATGCCGAGCAGTCCGTACAGGAACTTCTTCATGCGCTGGTCTCCTTCGACGCTGGAGCCACTCCCACGTCGCTCCAGGTGTCTCCCAGGAGCTCGGAGAGTTGGCGGCGATAGTTCAAGATCTGTTCACGGCAGAGCAAGTGATGGATCCGCAATTCGCGCAAGGTTCGCGTCGCGAGCTCGCGGCCGGTCAGCGCGTCGCGGCACGCGCGAGCCAACGCCGCCCGGGCTCCCGGCGCCGACGCGGCCAGCGCCCGTGCCTCGCGCTGGACCGCGGCCGCGTCGGTCAGGAACGCGTAGCGCAGCGTCCGCTGGCCCTCGGCGGTGCACACTTCGGGATCGAGGCCGAGCTGCGGAACGACGGCGGAAAACGCGTCGAGGGACGCCTTGCGCGCGACCAGGTCCGCGCGCTCGGCTTCGAGCCGTGCGCGTGACAGGCCGAGGAACGCCAGGTCGGCGAGGTTCGAACG
>JAEUIB010000309.1 GCA_016795255.1 Planctomycetota bacterium | reverse complement strand
ACGAACGCTGGCCCGGGCGCCGGCCCGGGTGGTGGCCCCGGTGGGGTGCTCGACGTCGGTGGTGCGCTGCGCGCGCGGGGCGCCGCGTCGTGTGGTTCGAACACCGGCAACGAACTCGCGTACTCCTCGCGGATGCCGAGGCCGTCGGCCATCCGGTTCAAGTCGTTGAAGTGCGCGCAGCCGAGCACCGCGTGGACCAGTTCCGAAGCGCTCCAACCGGCGGCGTACAACGCGTCGGCGTGCTCGCTCCGCAGTTCCCAGGGCGCCAACGTCAGCGTCTCGACGTACTCGAGCAGCAGGATCTCCGCGGACGGCAGCGCGGCCTTGCGGAAGTCGCGCTTCACGCGCTCCGCGAGTCCGTCGTCCGAGGCTGCGACACGCAGAAACTCTGCGTGAGCGGTCACTCAGTAGAAGCAGTCGTTCGCCCCGGACGTGACCGTGTTGATCAGCTCGCGCAGGCGCCACGGCAGCGACCGTTCACTCCAGTGGATGAACGTACTGATCGAGAACGTGTGCCACAGCGCTTCCGGCTCCAACGCATGGCATTGGATGATGTGCGGCGTTTCGCCGGACGGAGTCGCGTACGCGGCCGGCCGCGGCGCGCCGCTCGCGGACAGCGCGAACAACCGCTCGTACGTCGCGCGCAAGCGCGGATCGAACGCGGCGGACGACGTGAAATCGACGAGGCGGACGTACGGGGTCATGCGTCGCTCACTCGCCGCGGATGACGTCGACGACCTTCGCGGCCTTGTCGTTCGGCACCGCCATGCTGAGCACGTAGTGCGCGATGCGCCACGTCCCGTCGGCTCCGCGCGTCAGCACGCCCGAGCCGCGCGTCGCTCCGTACTTCGCGTTGTCGAGCCGCTCGTCGAACCACGCGCACGCGCCGTCGACCCGCACGTGGCGTTCCTTCGGCTCGTACGTCCACCCCTTGCCCTGCGCGAAGAACGGCTCGGCGTACGCCTTGAACTGATCGAGCGTCCAACGCTCCGTCGCGTCGGTGCCGATGAACACGGCGTCCGCCGTGAACGTGTCGAAGTACCGCGGTCCATCGGCCTTCGACGCGGCGTCGTGCAGCGTGTCGAGCACCGTCGCGCAGCGCATGCCGTCGAGCACGTCGAACAGCCTGACGCCGCCGTCGAGGCTCGCCGGTCGATGCGCTTCGCCGGGGAACACCATCGCGTCGAGCGACACCGCGCCGAGCTGCGCGAGTCGCGCGCGCGTCCGCTCGGTGCGTTCGAGCCACGTCGGATCGTCGTTGCCGCCGGCGAACAACGCGATCGGCATGCGCGTCAGCGGCGCGAGCACGGCTTCGTCGTCGGCGTTCCGCAGGAAGCCCGGGAACGCGACGACGCCGCGGAATCGCTGCGGCCACGTGGTCGCGGCGTGCAGCGCCGCGATGCCGCCGTTCGACGGTCCGCAGACCAGGAAGCGACCGCCTTCGACGTTCATCTGCGCGGAGACGTGGTCGAGCAACGCCAGGACCGGCTCTTCACTGCCGTCGCCCGCGGCGCCCGCAGCGCCCGAAGCAAAGAAGCGTCCGTCGGCGGTCTCCTGGATCGGACAGACGACGACGAACCCGCGCCGCTTCGCTTCGACGTCGAAGTACTGCGCCAGCGCTTTGTCGGCGACCTCGGCGGTCTGCGCGCCCGGCGGGAACGCGAGCACGACCGGAGTCGGTCGCGTGGCGTCGAACGCGTCGGGCAGCAGCATCGCGTAGCGCAGCGGTGGCTTGCCGTCGCGCTCGAGGGTTCGCCATTCCCGGGTTTCGGCGGAGGCCGACAGCGCGGCAAGGACGGCGATCGCGATCGTCAGCATCGAACACCTCGCACGACGGACGAATCCGCCGGGGTCGCGGACTCGAAGGGGACCGAGATCCTGCGCTCCGCCGACGCCGAAGCCAAGCGGCGACCCGCGTGCGACTCCGATGCGGTCCGGTGTTCTCCGACGCGTCGGCCTGCGGGGTGGACACGCCGCGCTCGGTCGGGATCATGGCGACCTCCTCGACCCATCGCACGGATGCCGGACGCATGCTCCATCGCCGACTCGCGGCTCGCGGCCACCTGATCGACACCGGGCTGATGTCCCGCTTCCTGGCCGCGGTGCTCGGCGGCGGCGGCAAGTACGAGATCCTCCGCTTCGACGTCGGCAAGACGAAGCGCGACTTCTCGGAGGTCGAGCTCGACGTCCGCGCCGGCTCGCAGCGCGCGCTGGACGCGATCGTCGCGAACCTCATCACGCTCGGCTGCCATCTGGTCGAGGACCGCGAGGTCACGCTGGTCCCGGCGCCGAAGGACGGCGTCGCGCCGGCCGAGTTCTATTCGACGACGAACCACGCGACGCGCGTGCGCAGCGGCGGTCGCTGGATCGACGTCCAGCGCCAGCGCATGGACGGCATGGTCGTCGTCCGCCGCGGCCGCGCGGTCTGCACGCTGATGCGCAACTTGAAGCGCGGCGATCCGGTCGTCTGCGGCGTCGAGGGCGTCGAGATCTTCCCGCCGTTCGAAGAGCAGGAGACCGAGCACTTTTCGTTCATGAAGTCCGAGACGAGCAGCGAGCGCGCCGTCGAAGTGAAGGCACGCGACGTCGCGCGCATGGTCCGCGCGACGAAGAGCGCCGGCTTGCGCGTCGTCGTCGTGCCTGGCCCGGTCGTCGTCCACACCGGCGCCGGCGAGGCGCTGGCGCGCTTGATCAAACGCGGCTGGTTCGACGCGGTGCTGTCCGGCAACGCGCTCGCGGTCCACGACGTCGAGCGAGCGCTGTTCGGAACGTCGCTCGGCGTCGACCTGCGCACCGGCGTCCCGGCGCGCGAGGGTCACATGAACCACTTGCGCGCGATCAACGCGGTCCGCGCCGCCGGATCGCTGCGCGCCGCCGTCCGGCGCGGCGTGCTGAAGAGCGGCGTCATGTACGAGTGCGTGAAGCGCGACGTGCCGTTCGTGCTCGCCGGCTCGATCCGCGACGACGGACCGTTGCCGGACACGCAGATGGACCTGATCGAGGCGCAGGCCGAGTACGCGAGCCAGCTCGAAGGAGCCGGCCTCGTCATCGTGTTGTCGTCGATGCTGCACGGCATCGGCGTCGGCAACATGCTGCCGTCCGCGGTGAAGCTCGTCTGCGTCGACATCCACCAGAGCGTCGTCACGAAGTTGCTCGATCGAGGGTCGGGACACGCGCTGGGGGTGGTGACCGACGTGTCGGCGTTCGTGCATCGGCTCGAGCGCGAGTTGAAGGGAAGCGCGTGAGCGGGAAGATCCAGCGTGGGTTCGGGGGTTGCGGGTTCGGCTTCGTTTGAACGGGCCTGATCAGTCCACCTCGATCCCGTTGAATCCCGTTCGATCCCGTTCGATCCCGTTCGATCCCGTTCGATCCCGTTCAGTCCCGTTCAGTCCCGTTCAGTCCCGTTCAATCCCGTTCAGTCCCGTTCGTTCCCGTTCAATCCCTCCCGCACCCCACCGACCCCGACCAACCCCACCCCTCCCCCGACCCGCCTATGATCCGCCCATGCTTTCTCACTTCCGCGCCGACCGCGTCGACTCCCTGATCCGCAGCCTCCCGAAGACGGACCTGCACGTCCACCTCGACGGCTCCCTGCGCCTGTCGACGCTGCTCGAGCTCGCGCGCGACGCGAAGGTCGCGCTGCCGTCGACGACGGAGGACGGTCTGCGACAGCTCGTCTTCAAGTCGCACTACCGCAATCTCGCGGAGTACCTGGAAGGCTTCCGCTACACGGTCGCCGCGCTGCAGACGGCGGAATCGCTCGAGCGCGCCGCGTTCGAGCTGGCCGAGGATTGTCAGCAAGAAGGCGTCTGTTATCTCGAGGTGCGCTTCGCGCCGCAGTTGCACGTCTCGCCGTCGCTGACGCTCGAGGCCGTCGCACGCGCCGTCGCGCGCGGGCTGAAACGTGCGCAGGACGCCTACAACGCGACGCCGCGCGTGAAAGCCGGCGAAGTCCCGCCGTTCCACGCCGCGATGATCTTCTGCGCGCTGCGGATGTTCCGGCCGGAGTTCTCCGCGTGCTATCGCGCGTACTTCGACGCCTGCGGGTACTCGCCCGAGGAAGAGATCTTCACGCGCG
>JAEUIB010000280.1 GCA_016795255.1 Planctomycetota bacterium | reverse complement strand
GACATCGTCGGCCATCTGATCCATGGGGAGCGGACCGACTGGATCCCTCGCGTCGAGCACTTGCTCGCGCATGGCGATGCGGTGCCGTTCGCGCCGTTCGTGCGGGATGCGATGTTCGAGACCTCCCGCGGGCTGACGTTGCCGACGTTGCTCGACACGTTCGCCGCGGAGCGCAAGGCGAGTCTGCGGCGGCTCGACGAGCTCGCGCTGACGGCCGACGATCTCCGGCGGCTCGGGCGGCACCCCGCGTTCGGGATGGTGACGCTCGGGCAGTTGCTCGCGACGTGGGTGGCTCACGATCTCGATCACGTGGCGCAGTGTGTTCGAGTCATGGCGTGTCGCTACGCGGACGAAGTCGGGCCGTGGAGTGCGTACCTGCCGTTGGTGGGGCGCGCGAGCGGGCGTTGACGCGGCCGGACTTACCTCGATCGGGACCTGGCCGACCTACCCCCTCGCACCCGCGGGACCGCGTCCGTGAGTTCGGGCGCTTTCTGCGCCGAATCCGCGTGACGCTCGCCCCCGGCCTCGGATCCCATGGGCGCCCCGGGCTCCCCGGACCGGGACGGAGGTTCCGATGCGTTCGCTGTTCGTGCTGTCCGCGCTCCTGTTGTTGCCACGCCCGGCCCTCGCCGGCGACTTCGAGGGCGACGGCTTCGAAGACCTGATCGTGACGGCGTCCGGCGCGACGGTGTACGTCGCGGGCGACGGCGCGTACTTCGTGTTGCGCGGAGCGGCGAACGGGCTCGATGGTTCGACGGGCACCGAGCAAGGCGTGAACACCGGCGATGCCGATCCGAACGTCGGTTCGGAAGTGGGCGTCGGCGACTTCGACGGCGACGGGTTCGCGGATCTCGCGCTCGCGATCACCGGAGCGACCGTCGACGGCATCGCCGATGCGGGCCAAGTGTTGGTGCGCTACGGCACGAACGCCGGCGGAATGTTCGATCCCGCGCGCGACTTCGTGCTGCACCAGAACGTGCCTGGAGTCGCGAACGAGGCCGGGCTCAACGTCGACAACCCGACGCAAGAGGTCTTCGGCCGTCAGATGGTCGTCGGCGATTTCGACGGCAACAAGTGCTCGGACCTCGCGGTCGCCGTGTGGGACACGGTCGATTCCCAGCCCCGCGCGGGAGCGGTCCACGTCTTCTACGGCAAGAAGAAGGTCGGCCTGACCACGAAGAAGAGTCAGTACTGGAGCCAGAACTCGAAGGGCATCGCGTCGGTCGCGCTCGCGAACGAAGGCTTCGGCAGTCGACTCTGCGTCGGCGACTTCAACGGCGACAAGCGCGACGACCTCGTGATCATGGTGAAGGACCATGACGAGCCCGACACGCGCGCCGCGCTGCACGTCCTGTTCGGCGGCAAGCGTGGACTGACCGCGAAGAAGAGTCTGCGCATCGACGAGCTCGCGCTGCAGTTGCCGCAGCCGAACCTGCCGTGGATCAAGTCGTTCGTGGACGGGATCGGCTCCGGCGACTTCAACGGGGACGGCAAGGACGAACTGGTCGTCGGCGTTCCGGGCGAGGACATCGACGGCACGTCGATCGGCACCTTCCATCTGCTGATGGGCTCGAAGAAGGGCCCGGATCCGAAGCAGCAGCTCGTGTATTCGCAGGCGACGCCCGGAGTCCTCGGTACCGCCGAGCCACTGGGCGACGGGTTCGGCAAATGCTTCGCGACCGGCGACTTCAACGGCGATGGCATCGACGACCTCGCGATCGGCATCCCCGGCGACAGCGACATCGACGAGCCCGACAGCGGCGCGGTCTCGATCCTCTTCGGCAACCCGATCGGGCTGATCGGCGCCGGCGCGCAGTTCCTGCACCAGAACATCCTCGCGTTCGGCGCGGTCGAGCAGGACGACGGGTTCGGTCAGTCGCTCGCGACCGGCGACTTCGACGGCGATGGCTTCGACGACATCGCGGTCGGCGTGCCCGGCGAGGACATCGGCGCGTTCACGGGTTGCGGCATGGTCGACGTGTTCTACGGCGGTCCGAACGGCTTCCCGTTCGCCCCGCCGGATCATCACTATCGCGGCAACGGCGAAATGCCTGGGCCGACCGTCCTCGGTGACATGCTCGGTTGGAAGCTCGGGAGCTGACCATGAAGACCCGCATCACTCTCGCGCTCTTGTTCGCATCCACGGCGGTTGGTTTCGCCGGCGACTTCAACGCCGACGGTTACGAAGACCTCGTGGTCGGGTGCCTGTCCGAACGCGTCGCGACCGTCGCCGAAGCCGGCACGGTGCACGTCTTCTACGGCACCGCGCTCGGGCCGTCGAAGATCGACGAACAGGTTTGGAACGCGGACGCA